>JAPOZD010000239.1 GCA_026706245.1 Alphaproteobacteria bacterium | reverse complement strand
GGCCCGGCATCGGAGCGACCCTTTATCGCGCGCATTTGCGTGCGGGCGCGGGCGGGTGTCGGCGCCGGCGCGGTTCGCGCGCCTGATTGCCCGCGCACGAGGCAAGCGCCGGGCGCACCTCGCCTGTCGGCTGAATCGGGGTCGGTCCGCACCGGGCCGGCGCGGGCGGGACGCGGCTCCGGATGCCGCTTCCCTCGAACCCATAATAGCACATTTTCTGAGAATGCAAGTCCTAAAGTGAAATATTACATAAATTTTATGAACAATGTGTCACACTCCTTCGTCACCCTGGTTTCCGAGCCGGGGTGACGAAAAAGGGGCGCGGGGGCGGCGATTGGGGGGGCAGCCCTGCCGCCCGGACCGGACTACATGCGCTCCCGCCTCGTCACGCCTCAATCGGCGTAGCCGCCCATTACCTCTTCGACGAAGCGTTCGACCGTCACCATCGCGGTGTCGACGGTCAGCTCGTGGATGCGACCGGGGATGGTGTACCAGGGATTGAGGGTGATGTGCTCCAGCCCCATGTCCCGCGCCATGTCGAGCTTGCGGCAGATGTTGTCCCGGCTGCCGACAAAGGCGTAGCCCTCACCGAGGAAATCCGTCGCGTCGATATCGAAGGCGAGCGTCGCATGGAGCGAGCGCGCGATGCTTGCCGGGTCCCGGCCGGCTTCCTCGGCCATGCTGTCGAGCAGCTTCAGCCGGCGACTGAGATCATCGACGGTCCATTGCACGGAGCCCGGGCGCCGCGCCGAGGTGATCGGGTGCCAGCCGTCCCCGTAGCGCACGACCCGCTCAAGCGCGCGCTCATTGTTGCCGCCGATCCAGATCGGCGGACGCGGCTTCTGCACGGGCGGCGGGTCGAAGGCGAAGTCCTCGAACTCGTAGAACTCGCCCCGGAAGGCATTGGGACCCTCCGACCACAAATGGTCCATGATGCGCAGCATCTCGTCCGCCCTGGCGCCGCGCCGGGCGAAGGGCACGCCGAGCGCCTCATATTCCTCCCTGATCCAGCCGAAGGCGACGCCGTAAATCGTGCGCCCGCCGGAGAGGTCGTCGATGCTCGCCATTTCCTTGGCAAGCGTCACCGGATGGCGGTAGGGAAGCACGATCACCGTCGTTCCGAGCTTCACCCGGTCGGTGATTCCGGCGAGGAAGCCGAGCGTGCTGAACAGCCCGTAAACCCTGTCAGAGAAGCGCTCGACGAAGGGGCGCGGAATGATGATGTGGTCGATCGCCCAGATCGAGGCGAAGCCCATATCCTCCCCCGCCCGGGCCATGCGTTCCAGGCTCGCCCGGTTGGCGAAGGCGCCGTGCTGCGGCATCACCAGTCCGAATTCCATGTCGCTTCCTCCCTCGATTCTCAGGCTCGGCGCTGCCACAAGGCCCGCAGCAGCGGGAACGCAAGCGCCAGCAGCACAAGGACCAGTATGCCGAGCGCGATGGGCCGGCCGAGGAAATAGCCCGCCAGGTCCGAACTTGCGAGCGTCGCCGCGCGCCGGAGGTTCACTTCCACAATGGGGCCGAGCACGAAGCCGATCACCAGCGGCGCCAGCGGGAAGCCCGCCTTGCGCATGGCGTAGCCGACGACCCCGAACAGCCACATGATCCAGAGGTCGAGCGTCTGGCGCTGCACCGCGAAGGTGCCGAATATCGCCAGCAGCAGCACGCCGGCGAGCATGTAGTCGAGCGGCACCCGGAGCACGCGCACGAACAGCGGCAACAGCGCGAGACCAAGCGGCAGCAGCAGCATCGCGCCGATCAGGAAGGTCGCGAAAATGCCGTTCAGCACATCGAGATTGGTGAAGAACAGCATCGGGCCGGGCGTGACGCCGTGGATGAGCAGCCCGCCCATCATCACCGCCACAATGGGGTCGCCGGGGATGCCGAGGGCCAGCATCGGGATGAGCGCGCCGCCGGTCGTCGCCGAGTTGGCGGCCTCGCTCGCGATCACGCCTTCGGGCGCGCCCTTGCCGAAGCGCTCCGGCTCCTTCGAGAAGTCCCGCGCGAGCTTGTAGGCGAGGAAGGCCGAGGTGACGCAGCCGACGGCCGGGATGATGCCGATGCCGACACCGACCATGCTCGCCCGGAGATAGCCGAAGAAGCGCGAGACGAGCGTCCTGAACATGGAGAAGGCGACGCCGATGCGCTCGCTCGCCTGCCAGCCGCGCAAGGTCCGCTCGATCTGCATCAGCACTTCGGAGATCGCGAAGAGCCCGACCAAGAGGGCGACGAATGTGAGGCCGCCGGAAAACTCAGTGCGGTCGAAATTGAAGCGCGCGATGCCGGTGAACGGGTCGGTGCCGATGGTGGCGCACATCAGGCCGAAAAGGCCCGACAGCAGGCCCTTCAAGGTGCTGCCCTGGCTGAGGCTGGCGATGGCGGTGAGGCCCAAGGCCGCGAGGGCGAAGGTCTCCGCCGGGCCGAAGCGGACCGCGATCTTGGCAAGCGCAGGCGCGGTGAAGAGCAGGACCGTGCCGCCAATCAGCCCGCCGACCCACGATGCGAGCGTCGCCAGCGTCACGGCCTCCGAAGAGCGCCCGGCAAGTGCCATGGGATGCGCGTCGAGGAGGGTTGCGGCAGCGATGGGCGTGCCGGGTATGCCGAGCACGGTGGCCGTCACCGCGCCTCCGTAGGACCCGCCCTGGTAGAAGCCGATGAGCAGCGCGATGGAGGACACCGGGTCCATGTGGAAGGTGAAGGGGATGGCGAGGGTGACGCCCAGCAGCGGCCCCAGCCCCGGCAGCACGCCCACGATGATGCCGAGCACGAGGCCGATGAGCAGCGCGCCCACCTGCGCCAGCCCGACAAGGCCGCCCAACTCCGCCAGAAGCGCGCCGAACTCCGCCATCAGGGGCTGATCCCCCTGAGCAGTCCTTCCGGCAGCACGATGTTCACGCCATAGCGGAAGAAGACGAAAATGGCGGCCGTGAAGGCGATGGCCGCGACCGCCGCATGCACGGCCCCGCGTCCGCCGGTGATGCGCAGCAACACGCCCACGGCGAGCGGCGTTGCAAGCAGGAAGCCGAGCGGTTCGAGCAGAAGCGTGTAGAGCAGGAGGACCGCGAAGCAGAGGACGGCGCGGACCTTGCCGCCGCCCTGCCCCTCCGCGTCAGCCGCAGGCGGAGCCGCCGCCCGCGCCGTCCGCCATTTCCAGAGCGCGCGGGCGGCAAGCGCCAGCCCGAGCAGCATGGTGAGGCCCGCGAGCAGGCGCGGATAGCCGGCCGCGTCGATGCCGCCGCCGACCCGCTCCGACGCTGTGACGGAGAACGAGAAGGTCTCCCTGAAGAGCCAGGCGCCGAGGCCCATGCTCGCAAGGCTGGCGGCGAGATCGGTCCGCCAGCCGGGCTCCCGTTCCGCGCCGGATTGCGTATCGGCCTGCGGTTCAGACACCGGCTGCGGAGGCTCCCGGCGGGACCGTATGCGGCGGAACCGGACCGGACCGCCCACCGTCGCCCCGGCCACGCCGCACTCCCCCCTCCGTCATGCCGGAACGCCCCCCTTCGACTAGCTCAGGACAGGCTCTTCCGTCATGCCCGGACTTGTTCCGGGCATCTCTGTCCACTACCTCCGCCAAGCGCCCGCATGGATGCCCGGAACAAGTCCGGGCATAACGACGAAAAGGGCCGAAGCGACGGCGGTAACCCGGTTTGCAAGCCAACTCGGCCGGTCCCCGCCCTACTCCTTCTTCTCCTTGAGCAGACGCTGGACGGCCGGCTCCAGAAGCTCCGCAGAACGGGTCCAGAGCGCCCGGAATTCGTCCGGCCCGCTATATTCGATCGGGATGAACTGCGCCGTCATCTTGTCGAGGAATGCCGGCGTCTGGACATGCTTGCCGAGCACGGCCCGAAGCTTCTCGAGCGCGGCTTCCGGCGTTCCCGCGGGCGCCACGAGGCCGGCCCAGCCCTGCGAGGTCTTGCCCCAGCCGATATCCACGCCCTGCTCCTTCGCCGTCGGGAGATGGTCGGCGAACGAGACCCGGTCGTCGGTCAGCACCGCCAGCGTCCTGATGGCGTCGCCGAAGATCTTCTCGGCGATCAGCACGCCCGTCGTCGCGTCCAGCGAGCCGTCGAGCAGCGCCTTCACATTGTCCGGCATGCAGCCGTTGAAGGGCACCGGCTTGTAGTTCTCGACCCCCGACGCGCGCAGGAACTCCTCCATCACCATGCGCGGCACCGAAAGCGCGGCGCAGATGCCAACATTCACCGGCCGGTCCTGCGCGTTCGCCCATGCGACGAAGCTCGGCACGTCGGTCGCCGGATGGTCGGCGCGCACGGCGAGCGTGAAGGGCAGCGCGATCAGGCCGAAGAGCGGCGCGAAGTCGTCGTCGTTATAGCCGATCTCCGGGTTGAACAGCCGGGCCACGACATGCGGGGCCACCCAGTTGTTCAGCAGGGTGTAGCCGTCCGCCGCCGCGTTTTTCACCGCCAGCGTGCCGACCGAGCCGGACCCGCCGACGATGTTCTGCACCACGATGGGCTGGCCGAGATCGTCGCTCGCAAGCGAGGCCAGGGTGCGCATGGCGACATCCGGGCTCGAGCCGGCCTGCCAGGGCACGACGATGGTGACCGGCTTTTCCGGGAACTCCGCCTGGGCGGGTCCGACGGCGAATGCGGCCAGAGCCACGCAGACGACAACGCCGAGTCTCGCAATGATCCTGTTCATCGATTCTCCTCCCCTTGCCCCGGAACGGCAGGCGCGGACGGAGGGCCCAAGCCGCGCTCCGTCCCGGCGTCTTCCGGGGATGCTTGCCAGAGGGCGTTCCATGCCGCCCGATGCGATTAACCGCCGCATGGCGGGCGGGAGTCAAGGCCGGCCGGCTACGGCGTCTCCCGCTCCAAGCGGTACCACTCGCCGGGATTGCGCCCGAACGGGAACATGACGTGCTCGGCAAAGGCCGGCCGTTCCGTCAGGCGGCGGTGCCAAGTGTCGATGCGCGGAAACGGCCGTCGCTCTACTTCCAGATTCAGGTATCGGTGGACCAGGGCTCCCAGGGGGATATCCGCCATGGTCAGGCGGTCCGCCGCGACGTGGCCCGACTCGCCAAGCCGCTCTTCCAGAACGGCGAGGGTGTCCTCTGTGCTCGCCAGCAGCGCCGCGATCTTTTTTCGGTCCCGGACCGCCGGTTCGGTCCTGACTATCGCCCAGACAAGGTCGATGCAGGGCGGGTACAGGGTCGTCTTGTGCCAGTCCATCCACTGGTCCGCCAGCGCATAGCCTTCTTCGGTTTCCGGAAGCAGGATATTGCCCTTGTCGTAACGCCTGCAGAGATAGCGGACGACGGCGTTGGATTCCCACAGAACGAAGTCCCCGTCCCGAATCGTCGGTATCCTGCCGTTCGGATTCATCGCCAGATAGTCGGCCGCGCCGGTCCCCCCGAACGAACCCCCGACATCGTGGCGCGTATAGGGGAGACCGAGCTCCCCGATCGTCCACATCACCGGCAGGACATTGCTGGCATTGCGCCGCGAGAAGACTTCGATCTTTCCCGCCATTGTCACTGTTGCCCGATGCTCTCGAAACCGACGGCGGCCAGATAACCCCGAGCCTTCGATTGTCAAGGACAGGAAAGGATTGACGGGTTTCGATCCAGGGATTTCACGGCCGCTTCCGGGCGGCTAAATTTCCTGCAATCCGTTTTTTTGGGACGCGACACATGACGGAAGGACTCATCCCCCATTTCCGGAGGCTCGCCCAATACAACCGGCTCGCCAACGAACGGGTATACGATGTGTGCTCGGTTCTGACAGACAAGGAGAGGAAACAGAGCCGCAGCGGCTTCTTCGGCAGCATTCACGGCACGTTGAACCATATGACCGGATCTGGATGATCCGGTTCGAGGGAGGCGAGGCGCCATCCACAAATCTCGACTCGATCCTCTATGAGGGCTTCGGGGAATTGCGGAAGGCGCGGTCCGCCGAGGACGCACGCATCGAGGCCTATGTCGGGGTGCTGGAGCCCGAAACGCTGCGCGGCCAAATCGCCTACGTGAACAACGAAGGGCGGCTATTCCGCGATCCCGTCGCCATTCTGGTGGCACATCTTTTTAACCACCAGACCCATCATCGCGGCCAAGTCACGGCGATGCTGGCGGAGACCGATGCCCCCTATCCGGTTCTCGACATGCACCGCATTCTGATCCCGGAGCCGCTGCTATCCTGACCGAACGAAGCCGGCTGCGAACCTTCCGGGATAGTTGCTAAGGGGCCGTGTCGGCCGGGGCCGCGTCCGATATAACGAGCTGCACCGCGCCGTTGCCGCGCCAGTCGTCGGCCCTGAGCGTCCCGGCCACATGCAGCGCGCCCCCTTCCGTCTCCAGCAGTGCGCGGCCGAGCGGCGTTTCCGCGGAGCGGAAGGCGATGGCTGCGAGGCGCCCGCCGCCGGCGTCGGCGAGGTCTGCCCGGACATGGTTTTTGCCGACGATGCGGGCATGGCGCACGCGCACTGCCGGCAGCGCGAACACCGGCTCCGGATTGCCGCGGCCGAAGGGCTCGACGGCCGCCAGATGCCCCAGCAGGCCGGCCGATGCGCCCGCAACAGAAAGGCCGGCGTCGATGTCGAGCGGCGCGACACGCTCCTCCGCCGGCGCCAGCGGCCCCAGCCGTTCGGCGAGGAACGCCTCGAAGGCCCCGCGCTTGCCTAAGTCGAGCGTGAAGCCGGCCGCCATGTCATGGCCGCCGCCCGCCTCCAGCAGGCCCTCATCCCGGGCCGCCAGGATCGCCGGGCCGATGGGCACGCCGGGGACGGAACGCGCGGAGCCGCGTATCCGGGCGCCTTCGAGCGCGCCGACCAGCGCCGGGCGGCGGTAGCGCTCCACCAGGCGGCTCGCAACGATGCCGACGACGCCCGGGTGCCAGCCTTCGCCGACCGCCAGCACGAAAGGCGCGCCTTCCTCCGGCTCCATGGCGAGGGCGGCGGCAAGGACATCCGCCTCGACCTGCCGGCGTTCGCCGTTGAGCCGCTCCAGCATCTCCGCGAGGCGGCACGCTTCCTCCGCATCGCCCGAGGCGAGCAGCCGGGCCCCCAGCCCCGCCTCGCCGACGCGTCCGCCGGCATTGATCCGGGGGCCGAGCACGAAGCCCAGATGATAGGCGCCCGGCTGCCGCTCGACGCCGGCGGCGGCGAGCAGGGCCGCGATGCCGGGGTTGCCCCGCCGCGCCAGCACTTCGAGGCCGCGGGCCACGAACGTCCGGTTGAGGCCGGTGAGCTCCATCACGTCGGCCACCGTGCCGAGCGCCACGAGGTCGAGCCACTCGCGCAGGTCCGGCTCCGGACGGAAGCGGTAGTGGCCGCGCCGGCGGAGCGCGCGGTTCGCCGCGACGACCAGCAGGAAGACGACCCCGACCGCGGCCAGGCCGCCGAGCTCCCCCGTCTCGTCCAGGCGGTTGGGGTTCACCACGGCCAGCGCTTCCGGCAGGCGGGCTTCGGGCAGGTGGTGGTCGAGCACGACGCATTCGAGGCCGAGGCCGGCCGCATGGGCGAGCGGCCCGAAGGCCGTGGTGCCGCAATCGACCAGCAGCACGAGCCGGCGGCCCTCCGCCGCGAACCGGTCGAACGCCGCTTCGTTCGGGCCGTAGCCCTCGGTGATGCGGTCGGGCACATGGACGCTCGCCTTGCCACCCGCCGCCTCGAGGAACCGGGCGAGCAGGGCGGCCGAGGTCGCGCCGTCCACATCGTAGTCGGCGAACACGGCGACGGTCTCGCCAGCCTCCGCCGCGTCGGCGAGCCGCTCGGCCGCCATGTCCATGTCCTTGAGGCAGGAGGGGTCCGGCAGGGTGGTTCGGAGTTGGGGCCGGAGGAAGGCCGGCGCGGCCTCCGGCGTTACGCCCCGGTTGGCGAGCACGCGCGCGGCGATGTCCGGCAGCCCTTCCCTCTCGGCTATCGCCGCCGCGGCCCTGGCGTCGCCCGGCCGCTCGCGCCAGGCCCGCCCCCTAAGCGAGCGCGCGACGCCGAGGAAAGGCTCAGCCTCCATGTCCCGGGCGAGACATGGAGTCAGCTGTCCACGGCGTCGAAGCCGGTCTTGCGATCGAAATTGTGCCAAGCCTCGACCGTCCGCACCGTGCCGCTCTTGGAACGCATTATCATGGAGTGCGTGTAGCCGCCGCCGGCGAAGCGGCGCACGCCGCGCAGCATGGTGCCGGAGGTCACGCCCGTCGCCGCGAACATGACATCGCCGCTCGCGAGCTCCAGCAGGTCGTATTTGCGGTTCAGGTCCTCGATGCCGATACGCTGCGCGCGGGCGCGCTCGTCGTCGTTGCGGAACAGCAGCCGGCCCTGGAACTGGCCGCCGATGCAGCGCAGCGCCGCCGCCGCCAGCACGCCCTCCGGCGCGCCGCCGGAGCCCATATAGATGTCGATGCCGCTGTCCGGCCGCGAGGTGGCGATGACGCCGGAGACATCGCCGTCCTGGATGAGCTGGATGCGCGAGCCGGCGTCGCGCACGGCGCCGATCAGGTCTTCGTGCCGGGGCCGGTCGAGGATGCAGACCACGAGGTCGGCGACCGCCACGCCCTTGGCGCCGGCCAGCGCGGCCAGGTTGTCGGCCGGGCTGCGGTCGAGATCGACGACGCCCTCCGGCAGGTCCGCGCCCACGGCGATCTTGTCCATATAGACGTCCGGCGCATGCAGGAAGCCGCCCTCCTCCGCCATGGCGATAACGGCGAGCGCGTTCGATCCGCCCTTGGCGGTGATCGTCGTGCCTTCCAGCGGGTCCAGCGCGATGTCGATCTTGGGTCCGCCGGCGCCGACGCGCTCGCCGATATAGAGCATCGGCGCCTCGTCACGCTCGCCCTCGCCGATCACGACGGTGCCGTCGATGGTCAGGTCGTTCAGCGCCCGGCGCATGGCGTCCACCGCCGCCTGGTCCGCCGCCTTTTCGTCGCCGCGGCCCATCAGCCGCGACGCCGCGAGCGCGGCGGCCTCGGTCACGCGCACCGCTTCCAGCGCGAGGTTGCGGTCCATGGCGGCCCTGGCGCTGTCGGCCGGGGACGGTGTGTCTGACATCGGGCAGGCCTCCTCCCGGTTTCGCTACAGGGCCTCGATGCGGATCGAAAGCGGCGGCTCGGCCACCGCCTCCTGGCGCGCGATCTCGGCAAGCGCCGCCTTCAGTTCGCGCTCTTCGGTCTCATGGGTAACGATCACGACGGGAACGCGCTCTTCCGGCGCGCGGCCCCGCTGGAGCACGGATTCGATGGAAATGCCGTGCGCGCCGAGGCTGGCGGCGACCGAAGCGAGCACGCGGGGCCGGTCCACCACCATGAGGCGGATATAGTAGGCGCCGCGATGGGCGTCCATCGGCGCTGCCCGCATGGGCTGCAGCGCCGCGGCCGGCACGCCGAAGGCCGGCGCCCTGTTGCCGCGCGCGATGTCGATGATGTCGGCGGCGACGGCCGAGGCGGTCGGGCCCGCTCCGGCGCCGGGGCCTTCGAGCACGGCGCGGCCGACCTGGCTGCCTTCCACCACAACGGCGTTGAGCACCCCGTCCACATGCGCGATCGGCGCCTCGACCGGCACCATGCAGGGATGGACGCGCTGCTCCAGCCCGGCCTCCGACTGCCGCGCGATGCCGAGCAGCTTGATGCGGTAGCCCAGCTCCCCGGCAAAGGCGATGTCCAGTGCCGACACGCTGCGGATGCCCTCGACATGCACGGCCGCCAGATCGACCTCCACGCCGAAGGCGAGGCTGGCAAGGATGGCCAGCTTGTGGGCCGCGTCCACGCCGTCGATGTCGAAGCTCGGGTCGGCTTCGGCATAACCCAGGTCCTGCGCTTCCTTCAGCACGGTCGCAAAGTCCCGCCCTGTCCGGCGCATGTCCGAGAGCATATAGTTGCAGGTGCCGTTCAGAATGCCCATCACGCGCTGGATGTCGTTGCCGGCGAAGCCCTCGCGCACCGCCTTGATCGCGGGGATGCCACCCGCCACCGCGGCTTCCCAGCAGAGCGCCGCGCCGGCCGCCTCCGCCGCGCGGGCGAGGTCCGCGCCGTGATGGGCGAGCAGCGCCTTGTTGGCCGTGACCACATGCCGGCCGGCGCCGAGCGCCGCTTCGCAGACCGCCTTGGCCGGCCCGTCGGAGCCGCCGATCAGCTCGACCACGACATCGGCCTCCGTGCCGCGCGCCATGGCGATGGCATCGTCGTGCCAGCGATAGCGGTCCAGCGCCACGCCCCGGTCGCGGCTACGCTCGCGCGCCGACACATCGACGATCTCTAGCCGGCGCCCGGCCCTGAGCTCCAGCAGGTCCGCCTCGCGCTCTACGAGCCGGACCAGACCGGCGCCGACCGTGCCGAGCCCGGCGAGGGCAATCCTGAGCGCCGTCATCGCGCGGCGGCGGCGGTGCGCCGTGCCGCCTCCCGGGCAAAGGCCTCGGCTTCCGCCAGGAACTGCCTGACACCGCGCGCCGCCTGGCGGATGCGCTGCCGGTTCTCCACCAGCGCCAGGCGCACGAACCCCTCGCCATGTTCGCCGAAGCCTACGCCCGGCGAGACGGCCACCTTCGCCTCGCGCAGCAGCAGCTTGGAGAATTCCAGCGAACCCATGCCGGCCAGCGCCGGCGGCAGCGGCGCCCAGGCGAACATGGTCGCCGGCGGCGGCGGCACCTCCCAGCCGGCCTGCCCGAAGGCGTCCACCAGCGTGTCCCGCCGCTCCCGGTAGAGCGCGCGGGCCTCTTCCACGCAGTCCTGCGGGCCGTTCAGCGCCGCCACCGCTGCGACCTGGATCGGGGTGAAGGCGCCGTAATCGAGATAGGACTTCACCCGCGTGAGCGCGCCGACGAGCCGCCGATTGCCCACACAGAAGCCGACCCTCCATCCCGGCATGGAGTAGGTCTTCGAGAGCGAGGTGAACTCGACCGCTATGTCGCGGGCTCCCGGCACCTGCAGCACGGAAGGCGGAGGCACCCCGTCGAACCAGATTTCCGCATAGGCGAGGTCCGAGATGATCCAGATTCCGCGCCGGCGGCAGAAATCGACCACCTCGCCATAGAAGTCGAGATCGACCACCTCGGCCGTCGGATTGGACGGGTAGCTCAGCAGGAGCGCCGTCGGCGGCGGCACGGAATGGCGCGCGGCGCGCTCGAGCTCGGCCATGAAGTCGTGCTCCGGCCCCACGGGGATATGCCGGGCCGACGCGCCGGCGATGATGAAGCCGTAGGGGTGGATCGGGTAGGACGGATTGGGCACCAGCACGATATCGCCCGGCGAGGAGATCGCCTGGGCGAGATTGGCGAGCCCTTCCTTGGAGCCGAGCGTGACGACCGCTTCCCTTTCGGGGTCGATGTCCACGCCGAAGCGCCGGTCGTAATAGGCCGAAATAGCCCGGCGCAGCCCCGGTATGCCCCGCGAAGTCGAGTAACGGTGGGCCCGGGGATCGCGCCCCGTCTCGATCATCTTCTCGACGATATGAGGCGGTGTCGGCCGGTCGGGATTGCCCATGCCGAAATCGATAATGTCCTCGCCGTCAGCGCGCGCGCGGGCCTTCATCTCGTTCACCTCGGCGAAGAGATAGGGCGGCAGGCGCCGGATTCGGTGGAAGTCGCGGTCCATGGCCTCCGGTCTCCGGAAAGGGGAAGGCGGCGCGTTTATAGCAAGAGCGCCGCGCTATTCCATGCACTTCCCGTCATCGCCGGCCCGGCCCTCCGGACAGACGCGCCCGGCGTCATGCGCCGCCCGCTCCGCCTCCAGCTGCGCCTTAAGCGCCGCAATAGCGGCACGGGACGAACCGGGGCGCGGTTCGGAGGGAACATCGGCGAGATTGGGCCAGGGACGCTCCTGCCGGATGCGTTCTTCGTCCGCCACGCGGCTTTCCCGCGGCGGCTCGCCCTCCAGCATCGCACAGCCGGCAAGCGCAACAACCATTCCGCACTGCGACAATTTTATGCTGCGCCGCAACAAAACACTCGGCCTATAGTAGCGGCGGACCATTGCTGGAGGCGGACCCATGACCGGCACCCCCGACCAGGATGCGCTTGCCGAACGCTTCAGGGAAATCACGGAACGCAGCCAGCGCGTGGCGGCGGAGTTCGCCGCCCGGCACGGCGCGGAGGCGGGCGGAGCCGACCCGGACCCGCTTGGCATCGGCAAGGCCTTTCTGGAAATGACCGCGCGGATGATGGCCGACCCGGCGCGCATGATGACGGCCCAGGCGGAGCTCGCCCAGCAATATGCCAGGCTCTGGCAGGACACGGCGCGCCGGATGATGGGCGGCGAGCCCGTGCAGCCGGTTGCCGAGCCCGAACCGGGAGACCGCCGGTTCAAGGACACGGCCTGGCGGGAGAATTTCGTCTTCGACTTCATCAAGCAGTCCTATCTGCTTTCATCGCGCTTCCTGCTCGGCAGCCTGCCGGAGGCCGAAAGCGCCGACCGGCACGAGGCCGACAAGGTGGCCTTCTACACGCGCCAGTTCGTCGATGCGATGGCGCCGACCAATTTCGCCGCCACCAACCCCAGGGTGCTGCGCGAGACGCTCGACAGCAATGGCGAGAACCTGCTGCGCGGCTTCGAGAACATGCTGCGCGACCTGGAGGCGGGCAAGGGGCAACTCCGCATCGCGCAGACCGACATGTCGGCCTTCGAGGTCGGGCGCAATGTCGCCGTGACGCCGGGCAAGGTGGTCCTGCGCAACGACCTCATGGAGCTCATCCAGTACGAGCCCGCGACGGAGACCGTCCACGAGGTGCCGCTGCTGATCGTCCCGCCCTGGATCAACAAGTTCTACATCCTGGACCTGACGCCCGAAAATTCCTTCGTGCGCTGGGCGGTCGAGCAGGGCCACACCGTGTTCGTCATCTCCTGGGTCAATCCGGATTCGCGGCTCTCCGACAAGGCGTTCGAGGACTACATGGCCGAGGGCCCGCTGGCCGCGCTCGACGCCATCGAGCGGATTACCGGGGCCCGGCGCGCGAACGCCATCGGCTATTGCCTCGGCGGCACGCTGCTGGCGGTGACGCTCGCCTGGCTGGCTGCGCGCGGCGAGGCGCCCATCGAGAGCGCCACCTATTTCGCCTCGCTGGTCGATTTCAGCGAGGTGGGCGAGCTCGGCGTGTTCATCGACGAGGAGCAGGTGTCGGCGCTGGAAGCGCGCATGGACAAGGCCGGAGGCGTGCTGGAAGGCGCCGACATGGCGACGACCTTCAACATGCTGCGCGCGAACGACCTGATCTGGTCCTTCGTCATAAACAACTACCTGCTCGGCCGCGACCCGGTGCCGTTCGATCTCCTGTTCTGGAATGCCGATTCGACACGGATGCCGAAGCGCATGCACAGCTTCTACCTGCGCCGCATGTATATGGACAACGCGCTGGCGGAACCGGGGGCGCTGGAGATCGCCGGCGAGCGGCTGGACCTCTCGGCGGTGAAGACCCGCACCTATGTCGTTGGCACCCGCGAAGACCATATCGCGCCGTGGCCCGGCGTCTATCGAGGCGCCAGGCACTATGGCGGGCCGGTGCGCTTTGTGCTTGCGGCCTCCGGCCATATCGCCGGCATCGTCAACCCGCCGGCGGCGGGCAAATACAGCCACTGGACCCATCGGCAGATGCTGAAGAACAATGAGTCCTGGCTGGAGCGCGCAGCTGAGAAGCCCGGTTCCTGGTGGCCGGACTGGGCTGCGTGGGTGGCGCGTTCCGCGGGCAGCGAGGCGCCCGCGCGCGTCCCCGGCAAAGGCCCGCTGCCGGCGCTCTGCGACGCTCCCGGCACCTATGTCGCGGAGCGGGTCTGAGCGGCGGCAGCCGAAAGGAAAGGATAGATTTGGCAGGACTGTGCGCAGAAACCGGCCTTGGCGTTTGCGGCGCTGTCGCCTAAGTTGCTGCGAGGGAGTTGTAACCGGGCAGGGAGACCGTCATGGCGGATGGCCCGATCGAAACGAACCCCGACATTATGAGCGGGACGCCCGTGTTCGCGGGAACCAGGGTGCCCGTGCAGATACTCATCGAATATCTGGAAGACGGTGCGTCCCTCGATGTCTTCCTGGAGTGCTTTCCGACGGTTTCGCGCCGTCAAGCCATCGAAGTGCTTGAACAAGCGAAAGCCTTTCTGATCGGGGAGCCGGGTGAGGCTGCTGCTTGACGAATCGGTCCCGGCGCCGCTCCGCCGCAATTTTCCCGACCGCTTCGAGATGCGAACCGTCCAGCAAATGGGTTGGGCGGGGATCGGAAACGGACGACTGCTGCGGCTGGCCGCAGATCATGGGTTCCAGGCACTCGTAACGACAGATCGAAACATGGAGCACCAGCAGAACCGGGAAACATTGCCGGTTCCTGTGATCGTGCTGACCGCGCGCCGGCTGAACGTCCAGTACTTGCAACCGCTCGTGCCCCGAATTGTTACGCTCGTCGAAGCCGGTAGACTGAGCGGCTTCTACCGTATCGCAGGCGACCCCGGCGCCCATGTCGTGGAGCGGGCCTGAGCGGGCGGCAGCCGGAAGCGCGCTTGCCCGGACGCCTGCGGTCGATATGCCGGCGCGCAGCCGGTGAGGAGGACGGGGAAAGGCGGATGACCCCTGAAACGGTGGCGATCCTGGCCGTCGGGCAAGTCTGGTCGTGCTGATCTGGCAAGGGCAACGGGCGGCGAAGGAAGACCGCGCCCGGGTCGAGACCCGGTTGCAGACGGTGGAGCACGGTCTGGCCAGGCTTGAGGGCCTTCTGGAAGGATTGCGCGAAGCCATTGCGGGCTATCGCGCCGCCTGACGCCGGGCGGTACTGCGACTCATTGCGCCGCTTCGGGATTCGGGAGTCGCCCCCGGAAAATTTTTCTGTTATTCACGCTTCGCGGCGTGCTTGCTTGGGCAAGGTGCGCAGCGCCGCCTGCCTGTAGGTGCGGGGGGCATTCCTATTTGGTACCAGGGAGGAAAAACCTTGCTGAGAAAACTCCTTACAGTAGCCGCAGCCGGGCTTGTCGGCGCGGCGGCGTTCGGCGCGGCGGGTGACGCCGAAGCGCAGAAGGTGCGCTGGAAGATGCAAAGCGCCTTCGGTTCCAAGCTCTCGATCATCGGCGAGGTCGCGGCGCGCTACGAGGACATCGTCAAGGACATGTCCGCCGGCGACCTGACCATCAAGTTCTATGAGCCGGGCGCGCTCGTGCCGACGCTCCAGGGCTTCGACGCCGTCGAGGCCGGATCGGTCGATGCCATGTGGGGCACCGCCGGCTACCACACCGGCAAGTATCCCGCGCTCTCGTTCTTTACCGCCGTGCCGTTCGGTCCCCGCGCCGGCGAGCTGCTGGCCTGGATGGGCTATGGCGGCGGCGACGAGCTTTACAATGAGCTCTATGCCAAGCACGACCTGATCGGCCTGCACTGCGCTGCGATCGCTCCCGAGACTTCCGGCTGGTTCCGCTCCAGGCTGAACTCGATCGACGACCTGAAGGGCAAGAAGATGCGCTTCTTCGGTCTGGGCGCGAAGGTGATGACCAAGCTCGGCGTCTCCACCCAGCTTCTGGCGGGTGCCGACATCTATCCCGCGCTCGAGCGCGGCGTCATCGATGCAACCGAGTTCTCCATGCCGTCCATCGACCTCGACCTCGGCTTCTACCAGATCGCGAAGTTCAACTACTTCCCGGGCTGGCACCAGCAGTCGTCGATCGGCGAACTGCTGATGAAGAAGTCGGCGTTCGAAGGGCTGTCCGGCCAGCACCAGGCGATCATCCGCCATGCGTGCGATGCGTCGATCACCTGGTCGTTCGTCCGCTCCGAGGCGTTCCAGTTCGAGGCGATGCTGAAGCTGAAGGAGAAGGGCGTCGAGAGCGTGCGCTGGAGCGACGACGATCTCGCCAAGCTCTCCAAGGCTTGGGACGAGGTGGTGGCTGAGGAGAACGCAGCCGACCCGATCTTCGCCAAGTTCCATGCTTCCTACCAGGCCTTCCGCGACAAATACGCGATCTGGAAGGAACACGGTTATCTCGACTAGACCGTCGGGCTGACTAACCAACTGGCCCCTTAGGGGGCCGCCGGCCGCCGGGGCGGGGCTGAACCCGCTCCGGCGGTTTCTCTTGCCTGCCGGCCCCCGTTCCGGCAGGTTGCCCGGCAGCCGCTTTCGGCATTCGGGGATTTCCAGGGAGGTTGCGGGCGAATCCAATGGAAAAGCTCGTGCAGATCAGCGACCGGCTGAACAAGATCGTTTCCTTCGTCGGCAAGCTGGGCTCGATCGCCATCATCCCGTTGATCGTCGTGACGATGTGGGATGTCGTGACACGCAAGTTCACTACGTTCCAGATATGGATCATCGAGACGCTGGGCGACCAGTTGGAATCGACCGTGCTCCAGGAGTGGGAGTGGCATTTCCACACCGCACTGTTCGCTTCCGCACTCGGTTACGGCTATGTGGCGAACAGCCATGTGCGGGTGGATGTGATCCGCGAGCGCCTTCCAATCCGCAAGCAGGCCTGGGTCGAGTGGATCGGCGTCACCATCGCGATGATCCCCTATTGCTGCGTGCTGATCTGGTTTTCCTGGGATTTCGCCTACAAGTCCTATATCCAGAACGAGATTTCCTATTCCCTGGTCGGTCTCAGCAACCGCTGGATCATCAAGGGTATCCTGTTTCTCGGGTTCGTCTTCGCCCTGCTCGCAGGCATCAGCGTCTGGCTGCGCAAGACCGCCTACCTGTTTGGTCCACCCGGCCTGAACGTGCCCCTGCTCACCGTGCAGGAACCGGTGACCGAACGGGTCGTGATCGCTTCGGGCGGCGCGCAGGCGGAGGACCGCTGAACCATGTGGCAGGAAATCTACTGGCACCTCCAGGAATACATCGCGATCTACATGTTCATCGGGCTCGGCTGCCTGCTGTTCACGGGTTTCCCGGTGGCTTTCGCACTTGGCGGCGCATCGCTCGCTTTCGGCCTGATCGGCACCGCTCTGGATGTTTTCGCGCCTATCGAGTTCTTCAACATCCTGCCGCGTGTCTGGGGCGGGGCGGCGGAGAACCTCGTGCTGGTCGCGGTGCCGCTGTTCGTCTTCATGGGTACCATGCTGGAGCGGTCCGGCGTCGCCCACGACCTGCTGCATTGCCTCCAGGTGCTGTTGCGGCGGGTCCCGGGCGGGCTCGCGCTCGGCGTTACCGTCATGGGCACCATCATGGCGGCCAGCACCGGCATCATCGGCGCTTCGGTGGTGATGATCACGCTCATGGCGCTGCCGATCATGCTGGAACGCCGATACAACCAGGAACTTGCGACCGGCACGATCGCCGCCGCCAGCACGCTCGGCATCCTGATCCCGCCGAGCATCATGCTGGTCATCATGGCGGACCTGCTGTCGATCTCGGTCGGCAACCTTTTCGTCGCGGCGGTGTTCCCGGGCCTGCTGCTTTCCGGTCTCTACTTCGTTTACATCATGCTGCTCACCCTGATCTGGCCGCAATTGGGTCCGCCACTTCCGGACGAGCGCGGTCCCGGCAGCATGGCCGAGCTGGGCGGCATGGTGTTGCGCGGCTTCATCCCGCCGGTTTTCCTGATCGTGCTGGTGCTTGGCTCCATCATCGCGGGCTGGGCCACGCCCTCGGAAGCCGCAGCGGTCGGCGCGTTCGGCGCGACCTTGCTCGCGATCATCAACCGCAACCTCACGATAGAGGCGCTGGGCGACGTGCTGAACCGCACGTCGCTGACCGTGGCGATGATCTTCTTCGTCTTCATCGGCGCGACAGCCTTCTCCTACGTGTTCCGCTCGCTCGGCGGCGACGACGTGGTGGAAGAGCTGATCTTCTCGCTCGGGCTTGGCAATTGGGGCCTGCTGATCGTGCTGATGGCGACGGTCTTCTTCCTGGGTTTCTTCTTCGATTTCCTGGAAATCACGCTGATCGTGCTGCCGGTCTTCACACCGATCGTGCAGGAGCTCGATTTCGGCCAACACGTCATCGACGCGGAGAAGATTTACTGGTTCGCGCTCCTCGTGGCGGTCAACCTCCAGACCTCGTTCCTGACGCCGCCCTTCGGCTTCGCGCTGTTCTACATGAAAGGCGTGGCACCGCCCGAGGTGCAGCTGGTGTCGATCTACCGGGGCATCATCCCGTTCGTGTGCCTGCAGCTGGTCGGTCTCGGCTTCGTGCTGGCATGGCCCGACATCGCGCTCTGGCTGCCGAGAGTGCTGCTTGATTGACGCGGAACCCGCCTCCACCCCGATAACGGGCGAGAGGCGGGTCAACCGATCCCGTAAGCCTTCGCCCAGCCGAGCCCTTCCACAGTGCCGGCGCGCGGGCGATATTCGCAGCCGATCCAGCCTTCGTAGCCCAGATCGTCGATCAGCCGGAACAGGTAGGGGTAGTGCATTTCACCGACGGAAGGCTCGTGGCGTTCCGGCACGCCGGCGATCTGCATGTGGCCGACCCCGCCGCCCGGCAGGAATTCACGGAGCCGCATGGCGACATCGCCCTCGACGATCTGGCAGTGGTAGAGGTCCATCTGCACCTTGACGGTCTCCGCCCCGACGGCGGCGCGGATGCGGTGGGCATGGTCCTGGCGGTTGAGGAAGAAGCCCGGAATGTCCCGCCGGTTGATCGGCTCGATGGAGACATGGCGCGCGCCGAGCCGGGCGGCGGCGCGCTTCAGGTTCGCCACATAGACCGCCTCGGCTTCCGCTTCCGCCCCTTTGCCCGGAATGCCGGCCATGACATGCAGGCGGGGACTTTCCAGCACGTCCGCCCAGTCGGCCGCCGTCCCCAGCGCGTCCACGAACGCCGCCTCGCGCCCCGGCACGGCCGCCAGCCCGCGCTCGCCCGCCTCCCAGTCGCCCGCCGGCATGTTGAACAGCACGATTTCGACGCCGGCATCCGCCTTGGCCTTCGCCACTTCCTCCGGCGAAAAGTCGTAGGGGAACAGGAACTCGACCGCCCGGAAGCCCGCCCTAGCGGCGGCGTCGAAGCGGTCCAGGAACTCGTGCTCGTTGAACAGGAACGAGAGATTGGCGGCGAAGCGCGGCATGGGCGGCGGTCTTTCCTGAGGTTGCGGAACGCGGGCAGGCTTCCATAGCATAGGCCATGGCTTCCACCCCGCTGCTCCTCGCGCTCGACCAGGGCACGACCTCGACCCGCGCGATCCTGTTCGATGCGGCCGGCGCGCCGCTGTGCACGGCCCAGCGCGAACTCCGCCAGATCTACCCTGAGGACGGTTGGGTCGAGCACGACCCGGAGGAAATCTGGCAGGCAAGCGTGGCGGTGCTGCGCGAGGCGGCCGCGGGCGAGGTTCCCGCCGCCATCGGCATCGCCAACCAGCGCGAGACGGCGCTGCTCTGGGACCGGGAAAGCGGCGCCTGCCTCCACAACGCCATCGTCTGGCAGGACCGGCGCACGGCCCCCGAATGCGACCGGCTCCGCGCGGAGGGGGCGGAGGCGGTCGTCGCGGAGCAGAGCGGCCTCGTAATCGACCCCTATTTCTCGGCGACCAAGCTCGCCTGGCTGCTGGACGAACTGCCCGGCGCGCGCGGG
>JAPOZD010000366.1 GCA_026706245.1 Alphaproteobacteria bacterium | reverse complement strand
CGACGGTCGGAATCGCGCTGTCGCTGCTGTTCGAAACTCTTCGCTTTCTCGACGCGGTTCCGCTGTTCGACTTTCTCTTCGGGCTGAACTGGAGCCCGCAGATCGCCATACGCGAGGACCAGGTCGGGTCGAGCGGCGCGTTCGGCGTCGTACCGCTGCTGGTCGGCACCGGGCTTATCGCCGCTGTGGCAATGACGGTGGCCGGACCGCTCGGCCTCCTGTCCGCGATCTATCTTGCCGAATATGCGACACCCAGGGCCCGCTCCTACGCCAAGCCGATCCTGGAGATTCTGGCAGGCATTCCGACCGTGGTTTACGGCTTTTTCGCTGTGCTGGTCGTTGCCCCTTTCGTGCGGGACTCCTCCGAGTCCATCGGCTTCGAGGTGTCGTCCGAGAGCGCGCTTGCTGCCGGCGTGGTGATGGGCGTGATGATCCTGCCCATCGTCTCCTCTATCGCTGACGATATCATTTCCGCGGTGCCCCAATCCTTGCGCGAAGGCGCTTATGGGCTTGGCGCAACCAAGTCCGAGACCGTCCGCCAGATCGTGCTCCCGGCAGCGCTCCCCGGCATCGGCGGCGCGCTCCTGCTCGGCGTCTCGCGCGCCATCGGCGAGACCATGATCGTGGTCATGGCGGCAGGCCTGTCCGCTCACCTTACGGTCAATCCGCTGCAGGCCGTGACGACCATTACGGTGCAGATGGTGGCGTTACTGACCGGCGACCAGGAATTCGACAGCCCCAAGACGCTGGCGGCCTTCGCGCTCGGCCTCCTGCTCTTCATTGCCACGCTGATCCTGAACCTCATCGCACTCATGCTCGTGCGCCGCTACCAGGAACGCTATGACTGACCCGCGGCAGAGCCCGTCCGTGGCGATCCTGGCGTCGCTGCCGCGACGGCGACGGGCGGAAGCGCGCTTCCGCCTTTACGGCATCGCCGCCATCGGCATTGCGCTCGGCTTCCTGATCCTGCTGATCGGCGCGATCGGGGCCCAGGGCGTCGGCGCGGTTACCCAGGCCGAGATCGCGCTCGATGTGACCTTCGAACAGAGCGTCCTCGATCCCTCCGGCGGGCGGGACCCCGAAACCCTTTCAACCGCGAACTACCGGGCCGTCGTCCGCGCGGCGCTCGGCGACATCTTTCCTGAAGCGGTGCGCAAGCGCCGGGACCGGCGCAGGCTGATGGAGCTGGTGAGCGTCGGGGCGGCTTTCGAATTGCGCCGGCTCGTCCTTGAGGACCCGGCCGTGATCGGCAGGACGATGCGCGTCTGGGTACCGGCCGACGACGAAGTGGACATGCTACTCAAGGGCGCGACCGCCCGTGACTCTGGGCGCTTCACCGAAAAGCAGCTCTCCTGGCTCGACCGGCTGGAGGCGGAAGGCCGTATCCGCAGCACGTTCAACTGGCGCTTCTTCTCGAACGGCGACAGCCGGGAACCGGAGCTTGCCGGCATTCTCGGCGCGATTTCCGGCTCGTTCTTCGCGCTCATGACCTGCCTCGTGCTGAGCTTTCCGCTCGGGGTTATGGCGGCGATCTATCTGGAGGAATTCGCGCCGCGCAACCGGTGGACGGACCTCATCGAGATCAATATCAACAACCTCGCGGCCGTTCCCTCCATCGTCTTCGGGCTGCTGGGCCTTGCGGTCTTTCTGGGCCTTATGGGCCTGGCGCGCTCCGCGCCGCTGGTCGGCGGCATGGTGCTCGCTCTCATGACCCTGCCGACGATCATCATCGTCACGCGGGCCTCGCTCGGCGCCGTGCCGCCCTCGATCCGCGAGGCGGCCATCGGCCTCGGTGCGAGCCGGGTGCAGGCCATGCTCCACCACACATTGCCGCTCGCCATGCCCGGCATCATGACGGGCACCATTATCGGCATGGCCCGGGCGCTCGGCGAACTCGCGCCGCTTATCATGATCGGCATGGTCGCCTTCATCGTGGACGTGCCGCAGGGGCCGCTCGACCCGGCATCCGCGCTGCCGGTGCAGATCTATATCTGGGCGGACAGCCCGGAACGCGCCTTCGCCGAGAAGACCGCAGCGGCTATCATCGTCCTTCTGGCGTTCCTGATCGTCATGAACCTGACGGCCGTCATTCTGCGCTGGCGCTTCGAACGCCGCTGGTAGGAGGCCCGACCCTGTTGGACATGACCCCCGGTGACCTTGTGACCAAGCTGACGGCGCGCGGCGTCAACGTCTTCTACGACGATGCGCACGCCCTGAAGCAGGTCGATCTCGACATCCGCGCCCATGAGGTCACGGCGCTGATCGGTCCCTCCGGCTGCGGCAAGTCCACCTTCCTGCGCTGCCTCAACCGGATGAACGACCTGATCGAGATCTGCCGGGTGGAAGGGGATATCCGCCTGGACGGCGAGGACATCTACGACCCGGCGGTGGACCTCGTCTATCTGCGCGCCCGCATCGGCATGGTGTTCCAGAAGCCCAACCCGTTCCCGAAGTCGATCTACGACAATGTCGCCTATGGGCCGAAGATCCACGGGCTGGCGCGCTCGCGCGGCGACATGGACGAGATCGTCGCGTCGAGCCTGGAGCGCGCCGGCCTTTGGGAAGAGGTGAAGGACCGGCTGGAGGCGCCGGCGACCGGGCTCTCGGGCGGGCAGCAGCAGCGCCTTTGCATCGCGCGGGCCATTGCGGTGAGGCCCGAGGTCATCCTGATGGACGAGCCCTGCTCCTCTCTCGATCCCATCGCCACAGCGCGCATTGAGGCGCTGATCGACGAGCTCAAGCAGAACTTCACCATCGTGGTCGTGACCCATTCCATGCAGCAGGCGGCGCGCGTCTCGCAGCGCACGGCCTTCTTCCATCTGGGCGACCTGGTCGAGGTCGGCGACACCGACACCGTGTTCACGAAACCTGTCGATCCGCGCACGGAAGCCTATATCTCCGGCCGTATCGGCTGACGGAGGGGCAAGGAAAGAGCGTCCCATGAACGACCGCGCCGAGCATATACACAAGGCTTTCGAC
The DNA here is from genome assembly GCA_026706245.1 of Alphaproteobacteria bacterium. Lineage (GTDB taxonomy): Bacteria > Pseudomonadota > Alphaproteobacteria > Bin95 > Bin95 > Bin95. The sequence goes on along the minus strand of JAPOZD010000366.1, from coordinate 16,545 downwards.
GAGGAGCTGCGCCAGCTCGACAACCGGCTGGCTGAAATGGGCGGTCTTGTGGAAGCACAGCTTGCCGGCGCCGTGGAAGCCCTCAGACGCGGCAACACCGAACTCGCGGAACAGATCGTCGCCCGCGACAAGGAGATCGATGCGCTCGACATCGAGATCGACCTGTTCAGCGTCCGCCTGGTGGCGCTGCGCCAGCCTGTGGCGGCGGATCTCAGGACGATCTTCGCCGCCATCAGAATCTCCTCCGATCTCGAGCGGATCGGCGACATGGCCAAGAACATCGCCAGGCGGACGCACGCGGTAAGCCGTTTTCCGCCGCTCGCGACGACGGCCTCCATCGCCTCCATGGCGCGCGTGGTGCAGACGATGATCAAGCAGGTCCTGGATGCCTGGACCGCCCGCGACACCGAGGCCGCGGCGGATGTCTTCGCCCGCGATACCGAGGTTGACCAGCACTATGCGAGCCTGTTCCGCGAACTCCTGACCTACATGATGGAAGACCCGCGCAATATCGGGCCCTGCACCCATCTGCTGTTCGTCGCCAAGAACCTGGAGCGCGTCGGGGACCACACGACCAATATCGCCGAGCAGATCGACTATGCCGTGCTCGGCACCCGGTCCGCGGAGCGGGAGACGCACGATCCGACCAACTCCCTCGTCCCGGAAGCGGAAGGCGGATGAGCGCGGAGCGTCCGCATATCCTTGTCGTCGAGGACGAGGCGCCCATCGTCGAACTGCTCCGCTACAACCTCGAGACGTCCGGCTATTCGGTGTCGGTGGCGACGGACGGCGATGAAGCCCTGGAGCGGGTGACCGAGGATGAGCCGGACGCCGTGCTGCTGGACTGGATGCTGCCCCGCAAGTCGGGAATCGAGGTCTGCCGGCAGCTGCGCGCGAGGGCGGGAACGCGGACGCTGCCAATCATCCTGTTGACGGCGCGCGGCGAGGAGGCCGACCGGGTGCATGGCCTCGACACCGGCGCCGACGACTACATCGTCAAGCCCTTTTCGCCGAAGGAACTGGAGGCGCGTCTCAAAGCGGTGCTGCGCCGGTCCCGGCCCGCGCTGGTGGAGGAGCGGCTCGAATACCGGGGCATCGTCATCGACCTCGTGCGCCACCGCGTCTCGCGCGACGGGCGCAAGGTGCATCTCGGCCCCACGGAATACCGCCTGTTGCGGACCTTGCTGGAGCGGCCGACGCGCGTGTTCAGCCGCGCCCGGCTGCTCGACGCCGTCTGGGGCCGGGATGTCTATGTCGAGGAGCGCACGGTGGATGTCCACATTCGCCGCCTGCGCAAGGCGCTGAACGGCGAAGGCGAGCCGGACGCGATCCGCACCGTGCGCTCCGGCGGCTACGCGCTCGACCTCGACCGCTGAACCCTCCCCGGCCCCAACCGCGCGTCAGGACACGCATCCAAGACCGCTCAGGGAGCGAGGAGACGCAACAGGCCGGGGTCGTTGCGCACCTCATCCGCGGTTCCGTTTATCGCGATCCGGCCGCGGTCCATGACATAGGCATGGTCGGCGAGGGAGAAGGCAAGCTCCAGATGCTGCTCGACGATCAGCAGCGCCATGTCCTTGCTCAAGGCCGCGAGCTGCTCGGCTATCTCCTCGATCACGCCGACCCACACGCCTTCCGTCGGCTCGTCCAGCAGCAGCAGCTTCGGCTGGCCCAGAAGCGCGCGGCCGATGGCGAGCATCTTGCGTTCGCCTCCGCTCAGCGTGCCGGCGACCTGGTCGAGCCGGTCGGCCAGCTTCGGAAACAGGGTGAGGCTCTGGTCGATCTCCCGCGAAACACGATTGCCAAGCGCGCCAATCGCGAGGTTCTCGCGCACGCTGAGGCCGCTGAACACCGCATGTTCCTGCGGCACGTAACCGAGCCCGCGCCCCGCGCGCCGTTCGGTGGACATGCGCGTGCAGTCCTCGCCGTCCAGCTCGATCCGTCCGCTACGCGGGCGCAACTCCCCGGCAATGCTCTGCAACAGGGTGGTCTTGCCCGCGCCGTTGCGCCCGAGTATTGCGACCGTCCCCGTCTGCGGCACTTCGAGCGACAGGTCGAACAGCACCTGGCTGCGGCTGTAGAACGTGCACAGGTCGTGCACCTGGAGAAGCGGCCGGTCAGACACGGCTGAGATAGACCTCGCGCACCTTTTCGCTGTTCTGGATCTCGCTCACCGTGCCGCTGTCGACGACGACGCCCTGGTTCAGCACGGTCAGCCGGTCGCAGATATCGCGAATGAAGTCGAGGTCGTGCTCGACGATGACCATGGCGCAATGGTCGCGGACTGGCTCCAGAATTTCTGCGGTGGCCCAGCGCTCTTCGGGGCTCATCCCGGCGGTAGGCTCGTCGAGGAGCAGCAGCTTCGGCCGCCGGACGAGCGCCATGGCGATCTCCAGCCATTGCTGCTGGCCGTGGGACAGTATGCCGGCGAGGTCGTCGCTGCGCTCGACAAGGCGGAAGCGGGCCAGGGTCTCGCGGATCCGCGCATGGTAGCCGCCACGGGTTATCGAACGCACCAGGTCGCGCAGGCGGTCGCCCGCCTGGAGCGCGAGCAGGACATTGTCGTAAACGGTCAGGTTCGGCATCACGCTCGTGATCTGGAACTTGAGGCTGATACCGAGCTTCGCGCGCTGCTCGGGCGGGAGCGTGGTGATGTCGGTGCCGGAGAAGCGGATCGCGCCCTCCTTCGCGATTTCCGCCCCCGCAATGCATTTCATGAGGGTGGACTTGCCGGATCCGTTGGGGCCGACCAGACCGTGGAACTGGCCCTCGGCGACCGAGAAAGCGACTCCGTCGAGCGCCCGCAAGGTGCCATAGGTCTGGACGACGCCCTTGGCTTCAAGCAGCGTCACGGTCGCCCTCCCCGTTCTTCGGGGGTTTGCCGAACCGGCCGTAGCGCTCGCGCTCGGGGACCAGCAGGCCGATCAGGCCCGTCGGGCGGAACATGACCACCACCAGAAGCAGCGCGCCCAGGATGATCGGCCAGATTTGCGGATATCGGTCGGCCAACTCGAACCCGACATATTCGATGGCCCCGACCCCGATTACCGCGCCGATCAGGGTGCCGATGCCGCCGAAGAGGACGAAGATCACGGCCTGGGTGGAAAGGAGTATTCCGATCGAGTTCGGCCAGATGAACCCGTCATGGAAGGCGAGCAGGCCGCCGCCCAGCCCGGCGATGGAGCCGGCGAGTGCGAACATGATCGTCTTGTAGGCCTGAACGCGGTAACCGAGGAAGGTCAGCCGCGACTCCTGCTGGCGGATGCCGGCGAGGACAAGCCCGAACTGCGAGCGCACCAGCCAGCGGCACAGAAGGTAAATGCCGAGTAGCAGGCCGAGCACCATGTAGTAGAACTCGGGGCCCTCATAGAGGGGATAGTCGCCGACGGTGAGCGAGGGAATCGACGGAATGCCGTTCTGGCCGCCGAGATAGTACCAGGACAACGCCAGCCGCTGTCCGATATAGGAGCCGGTGAGCGTGCCGAGAGCCACGAAGATGATCGGCGGCGGGAAGCGCGTCATCAACAGGAACCAGCCGACGAACAGCGACAGCACGAAGCCGACGGCGACCGCCATCGGCAGGGCGACGAAGACGGAAGTGATCTCGAGGTCGCGCGCTGCGACCGCCACGGCGTATCCCGCCCCGCCGAAGAACAGGGCCTGGCCGAAGCTCATGATCCCCGCATAGCCCCAGCAAAGGTCGAAGCTGATCGCCAGCAGGGCGAGGATCATCACCCGGGTGACAAAGATCACCCAGAAATGATCCAGCCCCGCCGGCATGACCAGCAGCGCGGCCAGCACCGCCACCTCCAGCACGAGGATGACGGGCCAGCCGCGCGGGTTGAGCGTCATGACAGCCCGGAATTCACAGGCATTCCCCCGGCTCGACCATGCCGTCGCTCTGCTCCGCGATCTCGTAGCGTCCGCTCTTGCAGACCGCGATATACATGTTCATGCGGCAATGGTAGGTGCCCGGCACCATCTCGGACCCGCCGCCCGGACCGTTCTCGATCTTCGCATGATCGAGCGCGGCGGCGACGTCGTCGCGTTCCAGGTTGCCGGCTTCGGCGACCGCCGCTTCCCACATCTTGAGGCCGCGATAGATTCCGGTCGCAGCGCTGCCGGCGGCGAAACCGGGACCGTCCGGGAACTTCGCGTCGTACCGGGCGTGTAGGTCGGCGCTGAACTGGTGTTCCCCGCCGTCCGATATGGCGCGGAAGTAGTCGAGGCAGCTCACCAGCCCCTCCATCTCGTGGGGCGGATGGAAGTTGAGCAGGTTCTCGTCGTAATAGACGCAGGACAGGCGCCCGCCCCGCTCCTGGTAACCGGCCTCATAGACCTGCTTCACGAACGGCGCGAGGCCCGGCGGGATCACGGTGAAGAACACGATGTCGATGTTCTCGTTCATGATCTTGGCCACGGTCGCGCTGTACTCGATCTGGTCGAGCGGATAGTACTCCTCGAATACCACCTCGCCGCCATTGGCCTCGACCACCTTGCGCGCATACTCGTTGAGCCTGTGCGGCCAGATGTAGTTCGCCGAGGGGAAGGCGAAGCGCTTGGCGCCGTCGGCCATCAGCCAGGGAATCAGCGCGTCGCACTGCTGCGCCGGCGTCGGGCCGGTGCAGAACAGGTAGGGCGTGCACTCGCGGCCTTCATAGAGCTGCGGATAGATGTATAGCGTGCGTCCGCGGTTGACGATCACGTCCTTGATCGCGTTGCGCATGGAGCTGGTGATGCCGCCCAGAACCACATCGACCCGATGGCGCTGCACCAGCTTGCGCACATTGTTGACTGCGACCGACTCGTTGGATGCGGTGTCCTCGATATAGAGCTCGAGCGGCCGGCCGATAACGCCTCCAGCGGCGTTGATATCCTCGACCATCATGCGGGCGGTGTTGGCGCAGGCATTTCCGGCAATGCCGATGGCGCCGGTGAGGTCCGTGGCGATGCCCACCTTGATCGGGTCGGCCGCGCTGGCCCATTTCGCCGGGATTACCCAGCTGCCGAGGCCCGTCGCCACGGCGCCGGCCGTCCAGGCGGTGCTCGAAAGAAAACGGCGGCGAGGGAGCGCCCCCCAGCCTGCGTTCGTAGATTCACGTTCACTCATCTTAGAGTCTCCTCTTGGTGAACAGGCCCGTGGGCCTGAGTCGAATCGCAACAATCGCCAGAACAAAAACCATGATGTCGGCAAGGATCGGGTTCATGACCCAGGGGAATGCGGCGGTCGTTGCGCCAATGAGCGCGGCGCCCCCGATCGGGCCTTCGAAGGTCCCGACCCCGCCCAGCATGATCGCGAGAAACGCCTGGATCAGGAAACGCAAGCCGAGATCGGCGCTCAGCGAGAAAGCCGGCACCATCAGCGCGCCGGCAAGGCCGGCAAGGCCGCAGCCGAACGCAAAGGTCAGCGCGTAGATCTGCCCGGTCGAGATGGCGGCGCTCCGCGCGAGACCGGGATTCTCCAGCGAGGCGCGGATCTTGAGGCCGAGCGTCGTGCGCTTGAGCAGCAGGTAGGACGCCAGAACCACCAGGACGGTAATCAGGATGACGATCAACCGCCACTTGGAAACGCTGAAATCGCCTAAATCGATCATGCCGGGGACCGGTTCGGGAATCGCGTGGTAGAGCCCGCCGATCAGGCCGCGGACCGTTTCGCGGATCACTATGCCGATGGCATAGGTGCCGAGCATCGCGATGATCGGGGCGGCATAAAACCGGCGGATCACCGTCCGTTCGAGCACCAGCCCGACAAGCGCAACGGCAAACGGCGCCGTCGTCATGCCAAGCCAGATCGGCAGCCCCAGCTCGTCGAACACGAACACCGTGTAGGCGCCGAGCAGCACGAAATCGCCGTGGCCGAGGTTGAAGATGCCCATCATGCTGGCGATCACGCCGAGCCCCAGCACCACCAGGACGACGAACGAGGTGAAGCTGATAATGTCGAACGCGGCGTCGATCGGCATGACCGGATGGCCCGCTCTACTTTGGATCGGGCGCGCGGGCGCTCCAATCGACAGTCGCCTCGTAGCTGCGCGCGATACGCACGATCTCCGCCTCGGCAAAGGGCCGCCCGATCACCTGGAAACCGACCGGCAATGCAGCATCCGTGAAGCCGCAGGGCACGGTGATCGACGGCAGCCCGGTCACATTGGCCGGGCAGGAATGGCGCACATAGGCGTTGGTGGCCGTTTCCTCCGTGCCGTCGGGCCAGGTAAACATGTCCTGGTCCACGCGCGCAGCGGCGGCGGGTACTGTCGGGGCCACGACCGCATCGATCCCGCCCGGCGCCATGAGGGCGGCCCAACCCTGCTTGATCTGCTCGCGCACCCTGAGCGCGCGGATATAATCAGTCGCCGGGATCAGCTCGCCGGCTTCGAGGAGGGTACGGACATCCTCGCCATAGAGGTCTGCGCGGCTGCGCAACTCCTTTTCATGGTAGGCGCTGGCCTCGGGCAGGCAGAGGCCGAATTCGACTGCTATGTAGGTTTCCGCCAACGGTAGCTCGACAGGCACGATTTCCGCGCCGGCCGCGCGCAGAACGTCAAACGCGGCTTCGACCAGGCTCCTCGCTTCACTGTCCATCCGGTCGAAGTAGAAATTGGTCGGCTGGCCGAGTCGCAGTCCGGCGATGCCGTCGTTCATGCCGGCGGTGTAGTCGGGCACCGGCAGATCGACGCTGCCCGGATCGCGCGCATCATATCCAGCGAGCACGCCCAGCATGTTGGCTGCGTCCTTTACCGTGCGGGCGAGCGGCCCGACATGATCCAGCGACCAACTGAGCGAGGTGACGCCCGCGCGGCTGACCCGGCCGTAGGTCGGCTTCAGCCCGACCAGCCCGCAGAGCGCGGCGGGAATGCGGATCGACCCGCCGGTGTCGGTGCCGATCCCGGCGAAGCAGCCGCGCGCGGCAACGCTCGCCCCCGTGCCGCCGCTGGAACCGCCCGGAATGCAATCAGTGTTCCACGGGTTGCGCGTGGTCGGCGTCGAGATGCCATAGGCGAACTCGTGGGTGTGGGTCTTGCCGACGATCACGGCGCCGGCCTCCTTCAGCCGGGTCACGACCGCCGAATCCGAGTCCGCCATGTGGTCGTGGCGCACCTTCGAACTCGCCGTCGTGGCGAGGCCCGCCATGTCGCACAGGTCCTTCACACAGACCGGTATGCCGTGCATTGGCCCGCGCACACGGCCCGCGGCGATTTCCTTCTCCGCCGCCGTAGCGGCTTCGAGCGCCGGCTCCCCGGTGACGACGACATAGGCATTGAGCGCCCCTTCGGTCTCGCCTATCCGCGCGAGGCAGCTCTCTGCAAGTTCGACCGGCGAAACTTCCCCGGACCTCAAACGTACCGACGCCTCCGTCATGGTCAGGTCGTGGAGGCTCATGACGCGCGGTCGCTCTTGCGGCTCTTGAAAGCAAATGACGGCGGGGTCTCGCCGAGATCGACGGCCTTCAGACCGTCCAGCGATGAATAGATGATCTCCAGCCAAGGCTGGACGGTTTCTGCCCGGGCGCGATCAAGAGGAAGCCCCGCTGCGTTTGCGGCCCGAACGATTGCTTCGGGAGTCGGACTGGGCCGATTTGCGAACTCCACAGGTTTGACCTCCACAAACTGTGAACCGAAAACGCGATTTCATGTGCGGGGTTATCGAATCAAGGCCGCTTTCCTCCTCGGCAGCAGGTCATGACAACATGGGCCATGACCGGTGTCAAACGGCGCCGAAATCAGCGCTCCGCCCCGGACATTCTGTCCCGGACGGTCCCGCCCGGCCCGAATTGCCGCTTCCACACGGCCGCGCCTTGGGCTATCGAAAACGCTCGACCGACCCGTCCGGGGACGGGCGCCATGTGCGGAGGTCCGGCAGCGGACCCCCGTGCTCCAACTATGAACCGCAGGCGGAGCGAAGACCATGATCGACGCCTATTACTGGCCGACCCCGAACGGCTGGAAGATTTCCATTGCGCTTGAGGAGATGGAGCTGGACTACCGCATCGTGCCGGTGAATATCGGCCGCGGCGGCCAGTTCGAGCCGGATTTCCTGAAGATCAGCCCCAACAACCGGATGCCGGCCATCGTGGACCACGACCCGCCGGGCGGCGGCGCGCCGGTCTCCGTGTTCGAGAGCGGGGCGATCCTGCTTTATCTGGCGGAAAAGACCGGCAGATTCATGCCGTCCGACCTGCGCGGACGCATGGAGGTGATCGAGTGGGTGATGTGGCAGATGGGCGGCCTCGGGCCGATGCTGGGGCAGTCCGGCCATTTCCGCTTCTATGCGCCCGAGACCATCCCCTATGCGGTCGAACGCTACACCAACGAGATGCTGCGCCTCTACGGCGTGCTCGACCGGCGCCTGGAAGAGCGCGACTACATCGCCGGCGACTATTCCATCGCCGACATGGCCTGCTGGCCCTGGGTCATCACCTACAAGCGCCAGGAAGTCGATCTCGACAGTTTCCCCAATGTGAAACGCTGGTACAAGGGCCTCCAGCAGCGCCCGGGGCTCCGGCGCGGTTATGAGGTCGGGCGCGAATTCGGCAGGCCGACCGGCCAGTGGGACGAAGAGGCCCGCAAGCATCTTTACGCCCATCCCAATCCCGGAGGCGCGGAATGATCCAGATCAACGGCATGGCGCATGTCATCCTGACCGTGAGCCGGTTCGAGGAATCGCGCGAATTCTACTGCGGGCTTTTGCCCTTCCTCGGCCTGCAGAAGGTCTATGACGGCAACAATTTCGTCTATCACGTGGGCGGGCGCACCGCACTCGGCATCCAGCGCCCGGCGCCGGAATATGAGGGCGAACGCTTCGAGCAGAACCGGGTCGGGCTGCACCATCTCTGCTTCCGGGCGCGCTCGCGCGAGGATGTGGACAAGGCGGCGGCGAAGGTCCGTGAGCTCGGCGGAAAGATCGACCGCGGCCCGCTGGAGGGTGATTTCGCGCCCGGCTACTACTATTTCGTCTTCGAGGACCCGGACGGCATCCGGCTGGAGATCAACTATGTCCCCGGCAAGGGCCTCCTGGCCACCGAAACGCCCATGTCCCCGAGCGACGACCCCGACTGGGACCAGAACCCGTAAGGCGACACCGCCTTGCCGGCAACCGGACAGGAAGATTGAACCATGCGCTTCTGGATTGTTTCGGCCTTTGCGCTCCTGCTTTCCACGGGAGCAGCGGCAGTCCCGCTGGTCGAATGGACCTCGGAGGAAAGCGCGGCGCGCTTCGCAAGCTCGTCGCACAAGGCGGACTTCTTCCCCCTCAGCAACCACTTCGTCAGCCAGGACAACAGGATCTATTGCGGCCCGGCCTCGTCGGCGATCGTGCTGAACGCGCTCCGGCTGGGCAAGCGCGAGGGGCTGCCGCAGGACCGCCGCCCCATCGCCGCCGAGGACATGGCGTGGCTGCCCGACGGCTTCGATCCGTTCCTCGGCAAATACACGCCGAACAATGTGCTGATCGCGGGCACGAAGAGCGTGGCCGAGGTTCTCGGCAAGCCCATCGAAATCGAGGGGGAGTTGAAGAAGGACTTCGGGCTGCAGCTGCATCAGCTCGCGCAGGTGCTCCGCGCGCACGGGCTCACCGTGACCATGCGCGTCGTGGAGGACGGCGCGGCGGCGGCGCCGCTCGTCGAGGAACTCGCCCGGAACCTCGCCGCCCGCGATGACTATGTGCTCGTCAACTACGCCCGCAAGGCGCTCGGCCAGACGGGCGGCGGGCACATCTCGCCGCTCGCCGCCTATGACCGGGAGAGCGATTCCTTCCTCATCATGGATGTGAACCCGAACCGGGCGCCCTGGGTCTGGGTCGGGGCGGCCGACCTGATCGCCGCCATGCGAACCTTCGACACAGTGGAGAACCGGGGCTACCTGCTCATATCCGATCCCTGATGCGCGCGTAGCCTCTTACCCGGGCAGCGAATCCAGGAAACCTTGCAGGATATAGACCGCCGCCAGCGTGTCCTTGGCGGCGCGGCGGCGGCGGCGGGTCGCGTCGTCCGCGAGCATGGCGCGCTCGACCGCGTTGGTGGAGAAGCGTTCGTCCCACATGACCGTCGGCAGGTCGCGGTGCGTCATGAGGTTCACCGCGAACTGGCGCACCTGCCGGGCGCGCCTGCCCTCGCGGCCGTCGAGGTCGAGCGGCAGGCCGACCACCAGCGCTGCCACGTCCCGCTCATCCAAAGCCGCCAGCAGCATCGCGGCCGTGTCCGCAAACCGCTTCGCGCGGCGCACGGTTCCCGCCGGGGAGGCCACGCGCCGGTCAGGGTCCGAGACCGCAAGCCCGACTGTACGGTCCCCCACATCGAGCGCCATGAGTCTCCCGGCAGCCGGCAGGTCCTCAGCTTCGACGAAGGGCATGGACCGAGCCGCTCAGTCTTCCTGCGCCAGCAATTCGCGCTGCGTCCTGCCCTTGTATTCGGTGCGGAAGCGGCCGCGGCGCTGGAGGATGGGCACCACCCGGTCCACGAATTCCTCGATAGCGCCCGGGCTGTAGATCGAGGAGAGCATGAAGCCGTCGCCGCCGGCCCGGTCGAAAAACGCCTCCATCTGGTCCGCGACGCTCTCCGGCGTGCCGACGAATTGCGGCAGGCTCACGCTCTGCCCGTGGCGGCGCGCGACCTCCGCCAGGGTCATGGGCGTGCCGTCCTTCCTGCGGAAGCGGGTGCGCATGCGCACCAGCTCCGGCTCCGGGCGCTCCAGCATGATGTCGTCGTCGCCGATCCCGGCAAGGTCCATGTTGAGATGGGCGGAGAGGATGGCCTTGCCCCCCTCGACCGGCACCAGCTCGTTGTGTTCCTCCTGCTTCTCGCGCGCATGCGCCTCGCTCTCGCCCAGGATGGGCTGCATGCCGAACAGGATGCGGCAGGCCTCCGGCGGGCGGCCGAAGGACGCCATGCGCTCCTTGATGTCGGAGAGATAGGCGCCGGCGTCCTCCGCCCGCGGCTGGATGGCGAACACGGCATCGGCATAGCGGGCGGCGAAGTCGCGCCCGCCGGGCGAGGTGCCGGCCTGGAGGATCGCCGGGCCGTTCTGCGGCGAGCGCACCACGTTGAGCGGCCCGCGCGAGCGGAAGAACTCGCCCTCATGCTCGATCCGGCGTACCTTCGAGGCGTCGGCGAAGCGCGCGCCCTCGCGGTCGAGCAGCACGGCGTCCTCGTCCCAGCTGTTCCAGAGCTTCCGGCAGACCTGCATGTATTCGTGCGCGCGCTCGTAGCGGCGCTCCGTCGCCTCCCGCTCGACGCCGTAATTGGCGGCCTGGTTGCTGTTGATGGAGGTCACCACATTCCAGCCGGCGCGGCCGGAGGTCATGTGGTCGAGCGTCGCCCAGAGGCGCGCGGCGTAGAAGGGATGCTGGTTCGAGACCGAGAAGGTGGCCGCCAGCCCGATGCGCTCCGTCACCGCGCCGAGCCAGCCGAGCAGCGGGACGGGATCGTGCTCCGGCGCCTGCACGGCGTAGCGCAGCGAGGGCTCCAGCGAGCCCTGGTAGGTGTCCGAGATGTAGTTGAGGTCGGCGAAGAACACCATGTCGAACAGGCCGCGCTCGCAGGTGCGCGCGATATGCTCGTAGAGGCCCGGCCGGGCCCAGTCCCAGGAGGGGTCGGTCTTCGGGTGCCGCCACATGGCGAGGCTGTGATAGGTGGGCCCGTGGGTCAGGAACTGGGCCAGGTGCATTTTCCCGCCGCGCGCCACCGGCTTCTCCCTAGCCGTCCGTCAGCGCGTCGCCGCCGAAGCGCTCGCGGGTCGCGATCTCGGCAACGCTCAGGCGGCGGAGCTTCGTCAGCTGGCGCACCGGCCTGCCGAGCGGCACGACGGCCGCCACGGCGAAACCGTCCGGGATGCCGAGCAGGCGCTTCACCTCCGGCTCCTCCGCGACCGCAAGCGTGGTGATGGTGCCGCCGAGCCCCGCCTGCCGCGCCGCCAGCAGCGTGTTCCATACGAAGGGGTAGATCGACGCGCCGGAAATGACGCCGACGCGGTCCAGATAGCGGTCCATCGAGGCGACCGCGCCGAGATCGACGATGAAGACCAGCACCACCGGCGCTTCCCGGAACGGCTCGGTGAGCCGCGAAGGCGGCCGGGTGGCGGCGGCCTCTTCGTCCGTCACCGCCGAGGGATGCACCGTGTTCCAGGGGCTCTCGCCGCGCTTCACCTGGGCGGTGTAGCGCTTCGCCGCCGGCACGGAGAGTTCCGCCAGCCGGCCCTTCGTGGCCGGGTCGCGCACGACGATCACCCGGTTGCCCTGGCGGTTGCCGCCGCTCGGCGCGAAGCGCGCGACCTCCAGCAACCGGCAGATGGTCTCGTCCGATACCGGCTCGTCCGTGAAGTCCCGGCAGGCGAAGGTGGTCCGCATCGCCTCGTCGAGTTCCATGGTCCTCCGTCTCCCCCGATTGCCTGACCCCAAGCGGGACTCTCGCAGCATCCGCGCCCACCGGCAAGGGAGCGGCGGCCTTTCCGGGCGACGGCGAGCCAGGGCCCGTCCCTGCCGCTTCAACCTCGACCGACCGTGTTCTGACCGCGGCTGCGCCCGCGCATCCTTTGCCTTGCTTCGCTGAGGAGCGCGCCGGCGCCCCAGCCCGCCGGGGCGCTCTGCTCCAGCGCTTCCAGGATCCCGATCAGGTTGTTGTCGCGGACCCGCTCCAGCTCCCGGATCGATAACCCGGCGGCCTGGCGGTCCGACTGTTCGGCGATGGCGTCGGTCAGGGCGCCGTCAAGCTCGGGAACGTCGGTCAGCTTCGTCCAGGGCAGGGCGAGACAGGGGCCGAACTGCTCCAGGAAGTGGCGCATGCCGGCCTCGCCCCCGGCCAGCCGGTAGGTCTGGAACACGCCCATCTGCGCCCAGCGCAGGCCGAAGGAATAGCGCATGGCGTCGTCGATTTCCCCCACCGTCGCAACGCCGTCGCGCACCAGCCAGAGCGCCTCGCGCCAGAGCGCTTCCTGCAGGCGGTCGGCGATGAAGGCGTCGATCTCCTTGCGCAGCACGAGCGGTTTCATGCCAAGACCGGCATAGACGGCGCACGCGCGTTCGACCGCCTCCGGCGCGGTCCGGCGCCCGGCGACGACCTCCACGAGCGGCAGCAAGTAAACGGGGTTGAACGGATGGCCGACCAGTATCCGTTCCGGGCGCTGCATATCCTCCTGCATCGCGCTTGGCAGCAAGCCGGAGGTCGATGATGCGATGACGGTTCCGGCCGGGGCGGCTGCGTCGATTTCCGCAAGGACCCGGCGCTTGAGATCGAGCCGCTCGGGCACGCTCTCCTGCACGAAGCCTGCGCCGTCAACGGCTTCGGCGACGCTCCGGGCTATCCGCAGCAGGCCGGGTTCCGGGCGCATGTCCCCGAACAGGCGGCTGTAGGCGCGCCCGGCATTGGCCAGAACCGCCTCTGCGCGCGGGCCGGCCTCCGGGTCCGGGTCGCAGAGCGAAACGTCGATGCCGTTCAGCACGAAGCGGGCCGCCCAGCCGCTGCCGATGACGCCGCCGCCGACGCAGGCCGCGCGTTCGATGCCGTCGGCCATCTCGCGCCCCGGCTGCGCCTTGCTCAGCGCCTGCGCAACGCCAGCCTTTCGCGCACGGCTTCCGGACCCAGCACCCGCACGCCCATATTCTCCACGATGGCGACCGCCCGGCGGACAAGGTCGGCATTGGTCGCGAGCACACCCCGGTCGAGCCAGATATTGTCCTCCAGCCCGACCCTGACATTGCCGCCGGCAAGCACGGCGAGCGCGGCGTAGGGAAGCTGGTTGCGGCCGAGCGAAAAGGCCGAAAAGGTCCAGCCGGCCGGCAGGTTGTTCACGAGCGACATGAGCGTGCCGATATCGTCCGGCGCGCCCCAGGGAACGCCCATGCAGAACTGCACCATGACCGGCTCGTCGATCAGGCCCTGTCCGGCCAGCCACTTGGCGAACACCAGATGGCCGGTGTCGAAGACCTCGATCTCGGGCCTGACGCCGAGCGCCTGCACGCGTTTCGCCATATCCGCCAGCATGGCCGGCGTGTTGGTCATGATGTAGTCGCCCTCGCCGAAATTCATCGTGCCGCAATCGAGCGTGCAGATTTCCGGCAGCAGCTCCGCGACATGGGCCAGCCGTTCCCCGGCGCCTGCCATGTCGGTGCCCGCCTGCGAAGGCGGCAGCGGCCGGTCGCTCGGACCGAGCGTGAGGTCGCCGCCCATGCCGGCGGTCAGATTGAGCACGACATCGGTGTCCGATTCCCGCACCCGTTCCACAACCTCGCGGTAGAGCGCCGGGTCGCGCGCGGGCCGGCCGGTTTCCGGGTCGCGCACATGGACATGGATGACTGCCGCCCCGGCGCGCGCGGCCTCGATTCCCGCCTTGGCGATTTCCGCCGGGGTCACCGGCACCCTGTCGGAGCGGCCGGTCGTGTCGCCGGCGCCTGTCAGCGCGCAGGTGATGAAGGCTTCTCGGCCGGGATTGAGCGCCATGGTCCGATCCTCGCTGTCCGTCTTGCGTGCATCCCTTCCGGGTTGCAGCGCTGCAGGAAGTCCCTAACCGTTCTACGACGCGGTGAAACGCCGGGCTGCGTCATCGAGGCGCATGAATTCCGCACCGAGCTGGCGAAGGCCCTGGATCAGCCTTTCGAGGAACAGCATCCGGTGGCCCCGGCCGATCACGAGCGGGTGGAAGGTGTAGGTCATCAGCCCGCCTTCCTCGTGACGGACCATGTAGCGGAAGTCGTCCAGCCAGTTCTCCAACACGGCGCTTGTGCCTCTGAGGCCGGGCATGCCGGGCGGCATGAATTCGAAATGCGGCCAGTCGTCCGCGCTCCAGGAAACCGGCAGCTCCAGCAGCGCGGTTTCCTCGCCGAAGGCCGAGGCTTCGTCCTCATGTATGACATCGCCCCGGCGCACCCGGTAGGGCCGCGTGTCATGGCCCATCATCGAGCTGTCATAGACGAAGCCGCGCTCCAGCAGCAGATCGACGGTGTTTTCCGAAAGGTCCCAGGCGGGGGAGCGGTAGCCGCGCGGCCACCGGCCCGTCAGCGCCTCGATGGCGGCGATCCCCCGGTCGAGCTCGTCGGCCTCTTCCTCGCGCGAAAGCTGCGCCGGCGGGATATGGCGCCAGCCGTGATGGCCAATCTCGTGGCCGGCCTCGTGGATGCGCCGGCAATGGTTCGGCCATGTGCCGATGGTGATGCCCGGAATGAAGAAGGATGCCGCGATGCCGTAGCGGTCCAGAAGCCGCAATATACGCTCGACCCCGACCGCGCCGAACTCGCCGCGCGAAAGCATGGTCGGCGAGGTCCGGCCCCGGGCGATGAAGCCCGACATGCCGTCGAAATCGAAAGTGAGCGCCGCGAGACGGGCCGTCATCCGCCCATCTCCTCCGACCAGGGCCGGCCGCGCACCGATGCGGCAAGGCCGCCATCGACGACCAGCTCCGTTCCGGTAATGTAGGCCGCCTCGTCCGAAGCGAGGAAGAGCACGGCATAGGCCACATCCCAGGCCGTGCCGGCCCGGCCCATCGGCACGATGCCGGCGCGCTCTTCCAGCACGCTCTCGAACCCGTCGCCGTGGACTTCCTTCAGCCGCCGGGTAATGCGCGGCGTCGCCATCACCCCCGGCAACACCGCATTGCAGCGTATGCCCTGCGGCGCGTATTGCCCGGCGATGTTGCGCGTGAGTTCGTTGACCGCGCCCTTGGACGCCGAGTAGGCGACCGCGGGATAGGCGAAGCGCAGGCTCGCCAGCGACGAGTTGTTGACGATCGAGCCGCGCCCCTGTTCGACCATGGCCGGCAGCACATGCTTGCAGGCGAGGAACATCGGTTTGACATTGACCGTCATCAGCCGGTCCCAGTCCGCCTCGTCGAGCTCCACCGGGCCGCCGAGTGCCTGGAGGCCGATATTGTTGAACAGGATGTCGATCTGCCCCCAGGCGTCGAGGCAAGCGGCCACCGCCGCCTCGACTTCGGCCGCGACCGACATGTCGGCCTGCCAGGCCCGCGCCTCGCCGCCCTCGGCATGGATCTCCGCCGCGGTTTCCTCGGCGGCGGCCGCGTTCCGGTCCACGCAGAAGACCCGCGCGCCTTCCCGCGCCATCAGCACCGCGCTCGCCTTGCCGTTGGACCAGCCCTCGGCGATCGAGCCCGCCCCGGCAACCAGCGCCGCCTTGCCCGCCAGACGCCCGTCCATGGCTCTCCCTCCCGCTCCCGCCGCGCCAGTATGGCACGGGGATCGGAGCAGCGCATGGCAGAGCCGGGAGGCAGTCGTATCCGGAGCGGCATTCGTGCGGACCGAGCCGCATTCCGGATCGGGCTCATTGCTGTCCGCTTCAGGTTTGACGACCTGGTTATGAAAGGGTGGAACAGGTTGTTCATAAAAATTAAGTAATATTTCTGCATATGACTTGTATTTTCAGAGAGTGTGCTATGATGGGTCCGAGGGAAGAGGCATCCGGAGCTGCTTCCCGCCCGCGCCGGCCCGGTGCGGAACGACCCCGATTCAGCCGACAGGCGAAGTGCGTCCTGTGCCTGTCTCGCGTGCGGGCAATCAGGCGCGCGAACCGCGCCGGCGCCGACACGCGCCCGCGCCCGCACGCAA
>JAPOZD010000028.1 GCA_026706245.1 Alphaproteobacteria bacterium | reverse complement strand
ATCGGCGGCTATTCCCCGGTAAAGGTCGGTTTGCGCTTCTCCGCGAAAGCGCCCACGCCCTCGCGTCCGTCGGCGCTGGCGGCGCGGGCGGCGATGGCGCGGGACTCGAGCTCCATCTGCGTTTCGAGCCCGTTCTGGAAGCTTTCGATCATCAGCCGCTTGACCGCGCCATAGGCCCCCGTCGGGCCTTCGGCAAAGGCGCGCGCCTGCTTTTCCGCCTCCGCCATCAGCTTGCTGTCCGGAACCACGCGATCGACGATGCCGGCTTCCATGGCCTCGGCCGCGCTCAGCATCCTGTTCGTCAGCGCCAGCTCCTTGGCGCGGCGGAAGCCCACCAGACGCGGCAGGAACCAAGTCGAACTGCCGTCCGGCGAAAGGCCGCCGGCGGTATAGGCCATGGTGAAGCGCGCGCTTTCGGCGGCGATGACAACATCGCCCGTCAAGGCAAGCGACATGCCGCCCCCGGCCGCCATGCCGTTGACCGCGACAACGACCGGAGCGTTCATCCGGTTCATCACCGCAATCGCGGTATGGAGGCTGGTCGTCATCTCCGCCAGCACGGAGGCCACCCTGTCGCCAGCCTGCAGGAAGAACTTGAGGTCGCCGCCGGCGCTGAACATCTTGCCGGCGCCCGTCAGCAGAACGGCCCGCACCGCCCTGCTCTTGTCGCAGTCGATCATGACGCGGTGGAACGCCCGGACGAAATCCAGGTCGAAGGCGTTGGCCGCGTCGGGGCGGTTGAGCGTGACATGCGCGAGGCCGTCGCGGACCTCGTAGAGGATCGTGTCTTCCGACATGGCGGGGCTACTCCACAAGCAGGACGGTCGAACCGGTGGTCCTGCGTCCTTCCAGATCCTCATGCGCCTTTACGGCGTCGGCGAGCGCGTAGGTCTGGTTGACCTCGATCCGGACCTTTCCGGACTTCACCATGGCGATCAGCGCGCCGGCCGACTCCTGCACGTCTTCCAGCGTCGCGGCGTAATGCGCGAGCGACGGGCGGGTGACGAACAGGGAGCCCTTGGCCGCGAGAATGCCCGGCGAAAAGGGCTCCGCAGGACCGGAGGCATTGCCGAACGAGACCATCATGCCCCGCGGCGCCAGGCAGTCGAGCGACTCGTCCCAGGTCGCCTTGCCGACGCTGTCATAGACCACCGGAACGCCGGCGCCGCCGGTCAGCTCCCGCACCTGCCGGGCGATGCCGCCCTTCGTGTAGTCGATCATGTGGTCGTAACCGTAATTCGCCGCGAGCGCGCATTTCTCGGGGCCGCCGGCCGTGCCGATCACGGTTGCGCCGAGCGCCTTGGCCCACTGGCCGGCGATCAGACCGACGCCGCCGGCCGCGGCATGAATGAGGATGGTCTGGCCTGCCGAGACCCTGAAGGTGCGGCATAGCAGATACTCGACCGTCATGCCCTTGAGCATCATGGCCGCCGCCTGCCTGTCGTCGATCCCGTCCGGCATTTTCACCAACCGGTCGGCAGGCATGACGCGGGCCTCCGAATAGGAACCCGGCGGGCCCATGGCGTAAGCCGCCCGGTCTCCCGGCGCAACATGCCCGACGCCCTCTCCGACCGCCTCCACGACGCCGGCTCCCTCGGTGCCGATACCGCTCGGCATGGGCAGCTCGTAGAGCCCGGACCGGTGGTAGGTGTCGATATAGTTCAAACCGATAGCCGTATGGCGGATCAGCGCTTCGCCGGGGCCGGGCTCGCCGACCGTTACCGTGCGGAACTCCATCGCCGACGGCGGTCCCGGCCGGTCGATCTGTATGGCTTTGACCTGCATCTTGCCTCGCTCTATTTAGCGTCGTCCCGTTGTTTCGCGCATCGCCGCAGATTCCGCAAGGAGCATCCATGACCTGCTATGCCGACATGCCGGAGAGCGTTGCCCGGCATCTCGCCCGCCTGCCGCTGCCCGAGATCGAGGGCGGCGCTTTTGCGCTCGGGCCGCCGCTCGCCGAACGCCGGGTCGCCGTGGTTTCCTCCGCCGGCCTCGGCAGGCGGGGAGACCGCCTGTTCGGCCCGGGGGCCGTCGATTACCGGGTGCTGCCGGCCGATGCGGACGCGGGCGACATCGTGATGAGCCATATCTCGGTCAATTACGACCGCACCGGCTTCCAGCAGGACCTCAACATCGTCTATCCGCTCGAGCGCCTGCAGGAGATGGCGGCCGCCGGCGAGATCGGCGGCGTTGCGGACCACCACTATTCCTTCATGGGCGCGAGCGACCCCGCGCCGATGCAGCCTTTCGCGGAGGATGTCGCGGCCGCCATGCGGGCCGAAGGCGTCGATACGGCGCTGCTGGTGCCGGTCTGACCGAACTGCACGCGCGCCGTGTGCGCGCTCGCCCATTATCTTGAGCGCGAGGGCATCGCCACGGTGGCCATCGCGCTGGTTCACGAACATGCCGAGGCCATCGCCAATCCCCGCACCTTGTCCGTGCCGTTCGAGCTCGGCCGGCCGCTGGGCGCGCCGGACAACCCGGATTTCCAGCGTCGGGTTCTGCGCGCCGCCCTGGCGCTGCTGGACCGGCCCGCAGGCCCGGTGCTGGAGGAGTTTCCCGATCCCGCGCCGGAGCCTGCGGATTACGAGGGCTGGGCCTGTCCCGTGTCCCTTCCCCGGCCGGAAGCCGCCCCGGACGGCAACCACGAGCGGCTCGTCGCCGATGAAATTGCCCGCCTTCGGCCCTGGTGGGACCTCGCGAAGGAGCGGCGCGGGCGGACGACGGTCGGCGCCAGCGGCTACGAAATCGAGGAAGCCGCAAGGCTTGTCGGCCGCTATGCCGACGGTGCCGGGCCCGACGATACCGAACCCGGGCGCAAGCTCTCCCGCTCGCTGAAGCTCGCCTGCGACGACCTGATGGCCTTCTACACCGAGGCGGCCACGGCGCAGCCCGGAGCGGCAGCCTCGCGGGACCTCTCGGACTGGTTCTGGGGCGAGACGGCAGGCGGCAGGGCACTGCTCGCGCTGCGCGAACGGGCGGCCGGAGACGGCGACAAGGGTATGCAGCTTCTCGGCAGCCTGCTCATCCTGCCGCGGAGCCAGGCCCACCGCGCCGGGGCCTAGAAATAGCCCGGACCTTGGGCCTATATGACGCCCATGGCGCGCCAGGGCGACAGGACGGGCAGGAAAGGAGCGGGGCAGCGGCGCCGCGGCGGTCCGAGCCTGCGCAAAGGGTCGGGCGGCAAGTCCGGACCGGCCCCGGAATCGCCACATTCGCCGGCTAGAACGCTCGCGAACAAGCGGCCCGGGAAGGTGGCGCCCAAACGGAAATCGTCGAGCCGGACCGGACGCCGGACAAGAAGGACGGGCGGCGCGCGCCGGTCCCTCCTGCGGCGCCTCGCCTCCGGGACGGCGGTCGCCTTCGTCTGGGGCCTGGTCGCGCTGATCGCGGCGCTCGCCTATTTCTCCTACACATTGCCCGATGTCGAACAGGCCGCGGAAAGCGGTCGGCGCCCCGGCATTTTCCTCAACGATGTGGACGGCAACCCCGTCCTCGCCAAGGGCGATCTCTACGGCGATCCGGTAAATGCGGCCGACTTGCCCGACTACGTGCCGCGCGCGGTTATCGCGATCGAGGACCGGCGCTTTTACGACCATAGCGGCATCGACCTGATCGGCCTTGCCCGGGCTCTCTGGGTCAACATCGTCGAGGGAAGAGTGCGCCAGGGCGGCAGCACGATCACCCAGCAGCTTGCGAAAAACATCTTCCTGACGCCCGAGCGATCTATCGAGCGGAAGATTCGCGAGGCCCTGCTCGCCTTCTGGCTGGAGTGGCGCTACGACAAGGACCATATAATTTCGCTGTATCTGAACCGGGTATATTTCGGTTCCGGAGCCTACGGCATCGACGCGGCCGCGCGGCGTTTCTTCTCCAAGCCGGCGGCCGAAGTCGATCTCTGGGAGGCTGCCGTGCTGGCCGGCCTGCTGAAAGCGCCGAGCCGCCTGTCGCCCGCAGCCAATCCGGGCGGCGCAGCGGAGCGGGGGCGGCTTGTGCTGAAGGCGATGGCGGATACCGGCTTCATTTCGCCCGAGCAGGCCGCACAGACGGCCGCCTCCACATTGCGGACCGCGACGGAACCGGACGGGCGGGGCTATTTCGCAGACTGGGTGCTGGCGCAGGTGAACCGGCGCCTGGGGTTGGTGGACCGGGACCTTCGTATCGGGACAACCTTCGATCCGGGCCTGCAACGCCTCGCGGCGGAAACGGTCGCCGCAGCGCTGGCGGGCAGGACGAACCCGTCCCAGGCCGCGCTTGTCGCCATGTCGCCCGACGGCGCGGTGCGGGCCATGGTCGGCGGCAGGGACTATGGCGCCAGCCAGTTCAACCGCGCGACGCAGGCGCTCCGCCAGCCGGGTTCGGCCTTCAAGCTGTTCGTGTATATGGCGGCGCTGGAACGCGGCCTGCACCCGGACGACATCGTGACCGATGCGCGCGTCAATGTGGGCGGATGGGCGCCCGGGAATTTCGACGGCCGGTTCCGCGGCTCGGTCACCATGCGGGAAGCCTTCGCCCACTCGCTGAATGCCGCGGCCGTCCGTCTCGCAGACCGCGCCGGGCGCGCCCGGGTCGCCGAGGCTGCACGACGCCTCGGCGTTACATCGGACCTCGCGCCCGACCTCACCATTGCGCTCGGCTCGAGCGCGGTGCGGCTGATCGAGCTGACCGGCGCCTATGCCGCCTTCGCCAATGGCGGCGCAGGGGTGATTCCCTATGGCGTGGAGAGGATCGAAGGCGTGTTCGAGCGGTCCGGCACCGGCGCGGGCGAAGCCGTGGCGCCCGGCGTGGTGGCTTCCATGAACGATCTGCTGTCCGCCGCCGTGGCCCGGGGCACCGGCAGGGCCGCACAGCTGGCCGGCCGGCCGGCCGCCGGCAAGACGGGCACCAGCCAGTCCTTCCGCGACGCCTTCTTCGTCGGCTTCACCGGCAATCTAGTTGCCGGCGTGTGGGTCGGAAACGATGACGGTGCGCCCATGGACGAAGTGACGGGCGGCGGCCTGCCGGCGCGCATCTGGCACGATTTCATGGCGGCGGCGCATGAAGGCGCGCCCGTGCGGCCGATCCCCGGCCTCGGTTCCCGCGAGACGCCCAACGCCTTCCGCCCAAGGATCACCGGTCGCGCCTCCCGGTCCGCACCGTCTGCAGCGCCGCCCCCGAAACCGCCTCAACCGTCCAACGACCCTTAGCCCCGATTTCCTGCGAAGGTCATGGTCCGCACAGCGCCGGGCCGCTATTGCCTGTTCTCGTTCAGATCGGCCAGAAGGCGCTCCTCAAGCGGCGTCCAGTCATCGGCGGGTATTCGGCCCGTCTCGGACAACTGCCTGAAAATCTCGGCAAACCTCGTATCGAGGTCGGCCGCCGGGGCCCATGAGAACGTTTCGGAAAATGCAGTCGGATCGCCCGTGCAATGGACATTGTGGAACGGGAACCAGTCCCTCGCCTTCGCGTCGCCGCTGGCGGTCCCGACGCATCTGACATCGACCTCGCAACTTGCGGCTGTGGCGAATCTATGCGCTAGCTCGGCCGAGGCGATCATTTGAGGGTCGGCGACATTGAAGGCGCCAAAGCCCGCAGGAGCGTGCCGCAGCCATTTGCACACGGCTACGCCAAGGTCGTCCTCATGCACGAACTGGCACCAGGCGTCCCCGGATCCCGGCACGAGCACGGGCCGGCCGGCGAGGATCCGGCGGAAAAACCAGGTTTCCCGGTCGAGATTGTTGTTCGGCCCGCAGATATAGGGAGGACGCAGGGCCGTCGCGGCGGCAAAGCCGGCAGCGGCATAGACATGCTCGACCTCTGTCTTGCCGCGCCCGTAGTCCGCCCATGCCGCCGCGCCGCCGGTGGGCTCGGTCTCGGTCGGGGGCTGGCGGACATTGTCGGCATAGACCGCAACGCTGGTGATTACCACGGCGGTCGCCACGCGCCCGCCCAGCGCCTCCACCAGCATCCCGGCCTGCTGCGGGGTGTAGCAATTCGTGTCCACGACCGCGTCGAAGCGCCGGTCCCCGAGGGCGGACGCCAATGCCGACGGGTCGTTCCGGTCGGCCGTCAGCTGGACCGTGCCCGCGATCGGACGCGAGCCGCGGTTCAGCAGGGACAGGCTGCGCCCTTCCGCAAGCAGCGCCCGCACGATGGCATGGCCGACGAACCCCGATCCCCCGATGACAAGTATGTTCATCCCGCCGGGAGCGTCGCTGCGCGGAAACGGTCCTTGGAGAGCGCCGCGTCCAGAGAGCGCCTGATGACGGGCGGCGGCGCATTCGGGGTTATCCTGAGCAGCACGAAGGACGAGCCGTTGGCTTCGCGCAGCAGCCGGCCCGCGTCTTCGATCTCGTCCGCTTCGGATACCGAGCGGACTGCCGGGATTCCGGCGCCGGACGCCATTGCGGCCAGGTCCACGCCGAGCGAGGTATGGCTCTTCTGGTAACCCGTCTCGCCGTAATGGCCGTTATCGACGCAAATGATGGAGAGGTTGGGCGGGTTCAGGATCGCCACCGTCGCGAGCGAACCCACATTCATCAGCAGCTCGCCATCGCCCGTCAGCACCAGCACACTGCGGTCGGGCCGGGCGAGCGCCAGCCCGAGGCCCATGGCGACGGCCCCGCCCATGACGCCGGCGCAGGCGAAATAATTGGCCTCCGGCTCGCACATGGCGGCGGTGTCCTTCGCCGTGCCGGCGAGGCCCGCAACGATCAGCCAGTCCTGTGGATTGCCCACCAGCGCCGGCACGGCCTCGCGCCGGTCGAGCGTGCCGACGGGGCTCATATCGGCCGCGGTCCCGGCCCGGAATGCTTCATTCATCGCTTCCGCTCCCCAATCAGAACGCCTTGGCGCCAATCAATTTCTGCGTAAGCAGGACGCCGACCGCCTGCCCCGACCTGAACACCATGGTGCAGGCCGCGCGCATCGCGCCCTCGACATCCTCGGGCCGGTCGATCCGCATGGTGACGAAGCCCATCGCCTCCATCACCGGCTCGACCGCCTGCCCCATCGGCATCTGCCAGGGATTGCCCTCGCCGAAATCGCCGCGCATCGAGACCAGCACTAGCATCGGGAAGAGGCCGTTCTTCACCAGCGAGAACATGTTGACGCAATTGCCGATGCCGGAGGACTGCATGGCCGCAACGCCGCGCGCGCCGCCGAGATGCGCGCCGGCAAGCATGGCGATGCCCTCTTCTTCCGTGGTGAGCGGCACGGAATGCATCTCCGGGTCCGCAAGCGACTTGTCGATCAGCACCCGGTGGCCGGCGTCCGGCACATAGCTCACCTGGCTGACCTCGAACTCCTTGAGGACCCGGTAAAGGTCCTCCTGCCAATCGGCCATCGTTTCCTGTCCTCTCCGGGAGAAGGGCCTATAGCTGCGCGCGAATCGCCGCCGCAATCGCGTCCGGCCCCACGCGCAGCATGTCTTCGAGCGGCTTGGCGTAGGGGATCGGAACGCGCGGCGCGCCGAGGCGCTTCACGGGCGCCTTCAGGCTGCCGAACAGCGCCTCCGAGACGACCGCCGCAACCTCGGCCCCGAAGCCGCCGACCGAGACCGCCTCATGCGCCACGACCAGCCGCCCGGTCCTGCGCACCGAGGCCAGCACCGCTTCGCGGTCCCACGGCCAGAGCGTGCGCAGGTCGATGACTTCCACCGACACGCCCTCTTCCGCCAGCGTCTCGGCCGCCGCATGAGCGTTGCGGACCATGGCTGACCAAGAGACCACGGTGGCATCACTGCCCTCGCAGACGATCCTTGCGCTGCCGAGATCGCCCGGCGGCTCGTCGTCGCCGAGCTCTTCCTCAAGGCCCCAAAGGTCCTTGTGCTCCAGATAGACCACAGGATCGTCGCTGCGGATCGCCGCCTTGAGCAGGCGCAGATTGTCGCCCGGCGTCGCCGGCGCGACCACGGTCAGGCCCGGGATATGCACATACCAGGCTTCCAGCGACTGCGAGTGCTGCGCGGCCGACGAGCGCCACATGCCCATCGGCTCGCGCACCACCAGCGGCACGCCGCCCTGCCCGCCGAACATGTAGCGGGCCTTGGCCGCCTGATTCACGAGCTCGTCCACGGCGCAGAGCGCGAAATCGGCGAAGCGCATCTCGACAACCGGGCGTGTGCCCGCCAGCGCCGCGCCGACTGCGGAGCCGAGGATCGCGGCCTCGGAAATCGGCGCGTCCGAAATCCTGAGCGGCCCGAACTCCTCCGCCATGCCCGCATATTGCCCGAACACGCCGCCGCGCCCGAGGTCCTCGCCGAGCGCCCACACGGTCGGGTCGCGGCGCATTTCTTCGGCCAGCGCCCGCCGGCCGGCCTCCATATAGGTTGTCGTCACCATCGGAATGCGGCCTCGCGCGGGTCGCCGACATCCTGCACATCCGCATAGAGCGCCGCGGTCTCCGGCCAGGGCGCGGCCTTGGCCTCCTCATAGGCGGCCCGCATCTCCTCGACGGCGGCCTCGCGGTGGCCCGACAGCGTTTCCTCTCCAACGCCGTGCATCCGCAAGGTCTCCGCGGCGCGCGCAATGGGGTCGTCCTTCCAGCGCTCGGCCACTTCCCCGGCGTCCCGGTAGGCGGCCTTGTCCACGGCCGTGTGGCCCGTCAGGCGCCAGGTCTTCGCCCAGAGAAACTGCGGACCGCCGCCGCCGAGGATCCGTTCGCGCAGTTCCGCCGTCACCTCCGCCATCCGGCCCACATCGTTGCCGTCTGCGGCATGGGAGGGAATGCCGAGCGCCTCGGCGCGGGCCGCCGGGCCGGGCCCGCCGGTCATCGCCTCGGTGCGTGTCGTGGCGGCGAAGGCGTTGTCCTCGCAGACGAACAGCACCGGCAGATCAAAGACCCGCGCCCAGTTCAACCCCTCCAGGAAAGGCCCGCGATTGATGGCGCCATCGCCGAAGATGCAGCAGACGATGCGCCGCTCGCCCCTGAGCCGCACTGCATGGGCCGCACCCGCAGCGATGTTGATGTTGGCGCCGACGACGCCGTTCGCCCCCAGCATCCCGACCGAGAAGTCGGCAATGTGCATGGAGCCGCCCTTGCCGCCGCAATTGCCGCCCTCGCGCCCGAAGAGCTCGCGCATCATGGCAGTAGCCGACGCGCCCTTCTCCAGCGTGTGGCCGTGGCCGCGATGGGTGGACAGCAGCAGGTCCTCGCGCGCAAGGCTGCCGACCGCGCCCACCGCACAGGCTTCCTGTCCGATGGAGGGGTGGATGGCGCCCAGCACCAGCCCTTCCTCAAGCGCGGCGACGGCCTGCTCCTCGAAGGCGCGGATGCGATGCATCCGCCGATGCCGGTCCGCCAGCCGCTCAAGGTCGAGATTGGGCCGGTTCAAAGACCCAGGACCCGCTTCGAGATGATGTTGCGCTGGATCTCGTTGGAGCCGGCGAAGATCGTGTGCTTGCGGTCGTTGAAATATTTCGCCGCGAGCGCGTTGGCGTAGTCCGGCCCGACCGGCTCCTCGTTCCAGCCATGCTCCATGGCCTCGATCTGGTAGGGCGAGGCGTCATACCCGACCGCCTCCATCCTGAGTTCGGAGAGGCGCTGCTGGATTTCCGTCCGGCGGATCTTGATCATCGACGACTCGGCGCCGATCTCCTTGTCCGCCGAGACGGCGGCGAGCATGCGGAGCATCTGCATCTCAAGCGTCTGGAGCTCGATCTCGACCTCCGCCACCTTGCGCATGAAGGTCGCGTCTTCCTCCAGCCCCTGGTCCGCCGCGATCTCCTTGAGCGAGCGCAGGCCGTTCTTCTGGCTGCCGAGCGCGCCGCCGCCCATGCGCTCGTGGCCCAGCAGGTATTTGGCGATCGTCCAGCCCTGGTTCACCTCGCCCACCAGATTCTCGCGTGGCACGACGACATCGCTGAAGAACACCTCGTTGACCTCGTGCAGGCCCTCGAGGGTGATGAGCGGTTTCACCTCGATGCCGGGCGTGTCCATGTCGATCAGGATGAAGGAGATACCCTCCTGCCGCTTGCCTTCCGTCGAGGTGCGCACGAGGCAGAAGATCCAGTTCGCCCAGTGGGCGGCGGTCGTCCAGATCTTCTGGCCGTTGATGACGAGGTGGTCGTCATGCACCTCGCAGCGGGTCCTGAGCGAGGCGAGGTCGGAGCCGGCGCCCGGCTCCGAGTAGCCCTGGCAGTAGATGCGCTCGCCGGAAAGGATGCGCGGCAGGTTGTCCCGCTTCTGCGCCTCGGTGCCGAAGGCCATCAGCACCGGCCCGCACATGGAAAGCCCGAACGGGATCGGGCGCGGCGCATTGGCGAGCGCCTGCTCCTCGTCCCAGATATATTTCTGCGTCACCGTCCAGCCGGGGCCGCCCCATTCCGTCGGCCAGTTGGGCGCGATCCAGCCCTTGTCGTGGAGTTCCCGGTGCCAGGCCATCACCTCGTCGAGTGTCGGCTGGATGCCGAGCCCGACCTTGCGCGCCACATCGCCCGGCAGCCTCTCGGCCAGGAAGGAACGGCACTCGTCGCGAAAGGCTTCGTCTTCAGGGGCGAAATTGAGGTCCATCAGGCAGCGTCCCGGCTCGCGTCAAACTCCTCCGAACGCTATGGCCCCCCGCCCCGGATTGCAAGGCGGCGGGCATGCCCCCTACCCCTCGCGCGAGAAGCGGCCCCTGGCGGCTTCGTAGGCGCCGAAGAGGGCGAGGGCCAGCGCGAGCGGCATGAGGAAATAGATGACGCGGTAGGTGATGATGCCCGCGGCCACGACGTGGGTCGGCACGGTCTCCGGCATCAGCACCAGCAGCACCGTCTCGAACACGCCGAGGCCGCCCGGCACATGGCTGATGTAGCCGGCCGTGTAGGCCAGCACATAGACGGCCACGAAATGCCAGTAGGACATGCCGAAATCCGGCGGCAGCACCAGGTACAGCACAGCGCTGGTGAACACCCATTCGAGCGTGCCGACACAGAACTGGATAAGGCCGTGGCGGAGTTTCGGCGGCGTCACCTGCCGCCCGCCGACATGGAAAACCGGGCTGCCGCGCAGGCACCACATGACATAGAGCGCGCCGGACAGCACCCAGACGGCCGCAACCGCCCGCACCAGGCCGGTATCCAGTTCCAGCACGGCGGCAAGCGCGGCGGCGTTAGGCAATGCAAGCAGTCCGCCCACCGAAAGCCCGCAGAGGTAATAGACGATGCCGGCATAGAGGACGACGCGGGCGATGTCGCCGGGCGGAACGCCCCAGTCCGTGTAGAACCGGAACCGGACCGCGCCGCCGGTCAGCGCCCCGAAGCCCAGATTGTGGCTGAACGCATAGGAAATGGAGGAGACGAACGCGACCCGGCCGAACGACATGCGCCGCCCGATATAGCGAAAGGCGGTGTGGTCGTAGGCCGCCAGCACCAGATAAGCCGCGAAGGTCGCGGCTATCGCGGTCAGGATGCGGTGGAGCGGGATCGCTTCGAGCTGATGGAAGAGGTCGTCCCAGCGCAGGTCGCGCAATTGCCAGGTCAGCGCCCAGACGGCGGCGGCGAACACGACGACCGCGGCGACGATGCCGAAATAATGCCAGAAGCGCTTCTGCACGGGCGCCTCAGCCCGCCGGGCGGAACTTCGGGACCGTCAGGTCGTCGGAGACCCTGTCGAAGAACACCTCAACCCTCTGGCCGATATGGACGGCGTCGATGTCCCCGGTCACGAGATTGCTCACGATGCGCGCCCCTTCATCGAGCTCGACGCAGACGACGACATAGGGCGTCTCGTCCCGGAAGGCCGGCCCGGCCGGCGCGTGGCAGACGGTGAAGGAATAGACCATGCCGGTTCCCTTCGCCTCGATCCACCGGATATCAGCATCCTCCGCGCCGGGCGCAAGGCGGCGCGAATAGAGGAAGCAGCGCCCGGTCCTGCCGCAGCGCTGGATCATCAGGCGGCCTTCCCGCGCGCCGGTCCAGTAAGGCTCCGATTCGGCGTCGATGGCGGGCACCGGCTTGTCACAGGTCATGGGGCCCGACTCTAGCCGTTTTCGGTCGAGAGGATGAGCGTCGCGCCGGAAGAGAGCACGCCGCCCGTGCCGTGGCATATCGCCGTGCGCACGCCTTCCGCCTGCCTCTCGCCCGCAATGCCCCAGAGCTGGTGGCATGCCTCGATGATGGTGAACAGCCCGTACATGCCCGGATGGCAATAGGAGAGCCCGCCGCCGTTCGTATTGACCGGAAAGGCGCCGCCGGGACCGGTCCGCCCGCCCCTGACGAACTCCTTTCCCTCGCCGTAGCCGCAGAGCCCGAGCGCCTCCAGCGTCATCAGCACCGTGATGGTGAAGCTGTCGTAAAGCATGGCGAGGTCGATTTCCGCCGGGCCGCGTCCCGCCATGGCATAAGCCGCGCGCGAGGACTGCTCAGCTACTTCAAGTTTCGCCATGTCCGGCATATGCGCGATGCTCGCATGCGAGGCCGACGCGCCGTGCCCCAGCACATGGACCGGCGGCGTGCGCAGGTCGCGCGTGCGCTCCTCCGTGGTCATCACTACTGCGCCGCCGCCGTCGGTGACAAGGCAGCAGTCGTAACGCCCGAGCGGCGAGGCGATCATCCGCGCGTCCAGCACGTCGTCCACCGTCATCGGTTCGCGGAACGCAGCTGCGGGATTGAGCGCGGCCCAGGCGCGGGTCGCCACAGCGATTTCGGCAAGCGTCTCGCGGGTCGATCCATAGACATGGGCATGGCGCTGCGCCGCCATCGCATAGGCGCCGACCGGGAGGGGCAGCCCGGCCGGAATGTCCCACTGGTTCGAGAACATCGCCGGACGCCCGCCCAGCGCCCGCGCCGCCTGGCTCTTCTGGAGCGAGCCATAGACGATCAGGACCACGTCCGCCTGGCCGGAACGGATGGCCTCCGCCGCCCGGCCCGCATGCAGCACGAAGGCCGCACCGCCGACATTGGTGCCGTCCAGATAGCGCGGCCATTCGAGGCCGAGATATTCCGTCAGCAGCACGGGCTGCATGGCGCCCGGCCCCGGCATGCCCCACATGCCGGCGACCGCAAGGCCGTCGACATCGCGCATGGTCAGCCCCGCCTGGGCAAGCGCCTCATTGGCTGCGTCGCGCTGAATGGAGAGCACCGTGGCGCCCGGAAGCGCCCGGCCCCGCTCGTGGGTCGGCGCGTCGGCCACGCCGACGATGACCGGGCTGCGGCTCATGCGCCGGCGTTTTCCCGCACGGCGATCAGCGCATCCACGGCGACCGCGCCCTCCCCTTTCGGCAGCACGATGAACGGGTTGACGTCGATCGTTTCCAACACATCGGCATTGGCGGCCGCGAACGCCGAGAGCTGGGCCAGCGCGTCGGCCAGCGCCTCCTCGTCCGCCGGCGGCGCGCCGCGCACGCCTTGCAACATCGGGTAGCCGCGCACCTCGCGGATCATCCGGCGCGCCTCGTCGATACCGAACGGCGCGACGCGGAAGGTCACGTCCTTCAGCACCTCCACGAATACGCCGCCGAGTCCGAACATGACCACCGGCCCGAACACCGGGTCGCGGACAACGCCGAGAATGGTTTCCACGCCGCCGGACACCATCGGCGCGACCAGCACGCCGTCGATCCGCGCATCCGGCGCATGCGCTTCGGCCCGCGCCAGCAGGTCGCGGTAGGCGGTCTCCGCCGCTTCCCGGGACGCGACATCGAGAATGACGCCGCCAATCTCGGACTTGTGGCGAATGTCCGGCGAGACGATCTTCATGACGACCGGGAACCCGGCGGCCTCCGCCGCTACGGCAGCTTCCGACGACGAACCTACAATGCGCTCCGGGACGGCAGGCACGCCGGCGGCCGCCAGGATGCGCTTGCCTTCCACCTCGTTGATGGCCGTTCCGGCGGTAAGCCTCGGCGCACCGGACGGCAGGTCGGGAGGCGGCGCGGACGGCCCCCGCTTCAATGCCGCGGAATACCGCGCCAGAACCCCGAGCGCATGGATTGCCCGGCTCGGGTCCTCGTAGCAGAGATAGCCCATCGCCTGGATCCGCGCGCGGCGCTCGGGCGTGGTCAGGATGGCGAGCATGTGCAGCTGGTCGGGGAATCGCTGCCTTACCGCCTCCAGGCTCGGTTCCAGCTCCTTCATCATCAGCGGATTCAGGCCGACCCCCGCCAGAAAGCAGACCGCGCTTTCATAGTCGCCCTCTTCCAGCAGGGCGCCGTACATCGTCTCCATCAGGGTGGCGTCGTTGATGAACTGCGCGGTCACATCCAGCGGGTTGCGGGTGCCGGCAAAGGGCACGAGCGCCTTCATCCGCTCCTGCGTCGTTTCGGGCAACGGCGGCAGTTCGAGGCCGGCGTCCTCCGCCGCATCGGCCATGATGACGCCGACCCCGCCCGAAACCGTGATGATGCCTGTCCTGGCGCTCTTCGGCAACTGGCCTCCGGCGAAGGCGTAGCCGACATCGAACATCTCATCGATGCTGTGGGGCCGAAATACGTTGTACTGGCGCAGAAGCGCATCGAAAACGGCGTCGGAGCCGGTGAGCGATGCCGTGTGGGAGGCCGCGGCGGCAGTGCCGACCTCGGAGCGCCCGACCTTCATCAGCACCACCGGTTTCTCGGCGGCGCGGGCGATTTCAAGCGCCTCGATCAGCTTGTCCGCGTCCTGCACGCCTTCCATGTAGCCGAGCACGACGCTGGTGCCGGGGTCCTGCGCCATATAGGCCAGGCAGTCCGAGAACTCGACATCGCACTGGTTGCCCATGGTCGCCCAGAGGTTCAGGCCGAGGCCCCGTTCGCGGGCGAGCGTGAAGCAATGGCCGCCGAAGGCGCCCGACTGCGCCGCGACGGAAATCGTGCCCGTCTCCGGCCCCGTATCGCCGATGGCCGAGATGAACGTGGCGATCATGCCGGTGCCGGTATTCATCACGCCCATGCAATTGGGGCCCATGATGCGGAGCCCGCCCTCGGCGCCGAGATCGGCCAGGCGGCGCTGGGCGCGCGCGCCGTCCTCCGAAATCTCAGCGTATCCGGACGACAGTACGATGGCGGCCTTCACGCCCTTGTCGATGCAGGCCGTCAACGCCGGTTCCACATGCGGCATCGGCACGACGATCACCGCCATGTCCACCGGCCCCGGAATGTCGCCGACAGCCGGGAAGGCCGGCAGGCCCTGGATTTCGGCAGCGCTCGGATTGACCGGATAGACATTGCCGCCATAGCCGGAGATTTTCATGTTGTGGACCGGCCGGCCGCCGATTTTGGCGAAGTTGGACGAAGCGCCGACGATGGCCACCGACTTCGGATTGAAGAATGCGTCGAGCGTCTCGATGCGGATGCTCATGCCGGCGTCCCCCCTCGGGCCTCGGACCTGCGCCGCGGAACGCTAAAGTAGCAGGAGTCGGGCTTCAAGAAGGGTCCCCCGCCCGCGCCGCAGTTAGACCCGGTAGGACTGCGCCTGGCCGGTGAAGGGGGAAATGTCGCGCTCGTCGAGCTCCAGGTGGATCAGCGCCGGTCCCGGATGGGCAAGCGCGGCGGCAAGGGCGCCGGCGAACTCTCCGGTCTCCCGCACGCGGCTCGCATGGAGGCCGTAGGCGCGGCCGACGGCCTCGAAGTCCGGGCTTTCCAGCCTTGTGCCGAAAATGCCGTCCTCGCCGTAGCGCGTCTGCTGCGACGTGAGGATCGAGCCCCAGGCATTGTTGTCGCAGACGACGATCTTCACCGGCAGGCGCTCCTGCGCCAGGGTCACGGCCTCCTGGCCCGTCATCAGGAACCCGCCGTCGCCGACAAAAACCACGACTGGCGACCGGGGCCGTGCGAGCGCCGTGCCGATGCCGCCCGGGACGCCGTAGCCCATCGCGCCGGCCATGGGTCCTGCCTGGGTACGCGGGTCGCCGAACCGGAAATAGCGATGCACCCAGCGCGCAAAGGTGCCGCTATCGGTGATGACGACCGCGTCGGCGGGGAGCTGCCTTCGCGCCTCCGCCGTTACCTCCGCGAGGTCCAGAAACCCGTTGACGGGAACGCCGCCCGGCTCGGAGAAGCGCCGATACGCCGCGTTCAAGCCCCCGCGCCAGTCGCTGCGGACCGCACTGCCGTTCGAGACCGCTGCGGCGAGCGCCTCAAGCGCCGGCCCCGCATCCGCCCTGACCGCCAGCCCCGAAGGCCAGCGCTCCAGCACTTCGGCGTCGGGGTAAATGTGGATCAGGGCCTGGTCGTCCCGGATCAGGGAAAAGTCGCGGGTCGTGATGCCGTCCAGCCGCGCTCCGGCGGCAATCACGAGGTCTGCCTCTTCCCAGGCCCGTTCCTGGAAGTCGTCCCTGTTGATCTCCAGATGCCCGATATAGGCCGGGTGGTCGTTGGACATCGCGTCCTGACATCGATAGGCGGTCGTGACGGCGGCGCCGCTCGCTTCCGCAAATCGCGCAAGCGGCTTCTCCGCGCCGTCGAACGCAATCAATTCGCCCGCGACGACGACAGGTCTTTCGGCGGCATCGATCCGGCGGACAGCCTCGACAACGGCTTCGGGGTCGGGAAGCAGCGGCGCACGGCGCACTGGCCCCGGAATTGCCGGCGAGCCCGCATCGCTGTCTGAAATGTCCTTCGGCATTACGAGCACGACCGGTCCGGGCCGCCCCGCCATGGCGAGTTCGAGCGCGCGGGCCGCTTCAGCCGGCACATCGGCTGCCTCGCTGGGTTCAAGCACAGCTTTGGCAATGCCGGAGAACATCTTGTGGTAGTCGATTTCCTGGAAGGCTTCGCGGCCTTTGGAGGCCGTCGGGACGTCGCCGATGACCAGAAGCATCGGCACCGAATCCTGCCGCGCGACATGCAGGCCGATGGAGGCGTTGGTCGAGCCGGGGCCGCGGCTGACCAGGCCGACCGCCGGCTTGCCGGCAATCCTGCCATAAGCAGCGCAGGCAAAGGTTACGCCGGACTCATGCCGGGGCGTGACGAGGCGGATGGCGTTGGCCCGGCGTTGCAGGGCGGCAAGCACCGGAAGATAGCTTTCGCCCGGAACGGCGAAGGCCGTATCGACGCTCCATGCCGCAAGTGTTTCCGCCAAGGCCTCGCCGCCGTCCATTAGCAATGTCCTTCCGCATGTTGGTGGTTGTCGGGGTCCAGCAGGCGATGCAGATGCACGACGTAGTAGCGCATATGCGCATCGTCCACCGTGCCCTGCGCCTTGCCGCGCCACGCCCTGGCGGCCTCGGCGTAGTTGGGGTAGATGCCGACGATATCCAGGGCCTTGAGGTCTGCGAATTCGGTTCCGTCGGGGTGCACCAGGCGCCCGCCGAAAACGAGGTGGAGGAGTTGCTGGGCCATACCGGAAACTCCCGCGTTTGAGGTTTGCGGACACGAGGCGAATAGCAGCAACGGCCAGGCGGCGAAAGCCTGCGGGCCGGCCGGCGCAGGCGACGCCAGGAGTTTTTCAGCAGCCTGGTAGGGCCGCCGGCGCCATGCTGACGAACCTGCCGCCCGACTGTTTCCTCATCGCCCCCGCCTTTGCAGGGACAGGCTCGACCTATGACGCCAAATGGATCCGTGACCCGATCGAGCAACGCGATGCCGTCCCGATCGTCCCCGACCGCGAACGCGCCTTCAACAAGCTCAAGCAGTTCCGACGCTTCGCAACCCGCTACGAAAAGCTCGCTGCCAACTTCCTCGCCACGATAAAGATCGTAACTGTCAGATTTTGGCAACGCGCCTGTGAGTTCACGGTCGCGCCCAACCGACGATAAATTTGCAGCCGCAAGAGACTAAGGTCCCCAATATTGGGGATTTATAACGGCGCAGGATGCGATATAATTTCCGAGTGACTTAGCTTACAAAATCCCCGGTCTCGATTACCCAAGGGAGTATCAATGTGCGAATTTTCCTAAATTGCAAGCAAAACAGGGCGGAACTCTCTTCCATCTCTCCAATGCCAGACGCTGATCTCGCGACGGCGAGCCGATTCGACGGTGGGGGCTGAGTGTCAGGCGGATGGTAATGACAACACCTTCATCGCGGAAAGGAGCGACGCGCCATGGCATATGGGCGCCATACAGCATTGCAAGAACAACAGCGGTACGATCACTACGCGTGCGATTAAGATATAACCTGCCTCCTGTCGAGTTTGACCCTCACCCCAAAATTGAGACTGCAGACTCTTAAAGGAAGGTAAAAAATGAAGATACGACGATTACTTCCTGGCTTGCTGGCATTTGCCGCAATCATAGTCGTTACGAGCGCAGCCTACGCTTCCTGCACGGGTAGCAATAGAGTGACCTTTCAGGATGCAGAGTGCCTGCATGGCTGGTGGGACAATAACCCATGGCCTGTGAAAAGTACCTTCGGAGTTCGAGTCAAAAACGATTGCCACCTATGGGGTACGGTGGTTGCAAAAATTGACTTGGCGAGTTGCATAGACAAGACTTGGCATCTCAACAATACCGATAGGAGAAGGGGCAAAGAAGCTTGTACAATCAATGGTATATATTGTTGTAAAGATGTTGGAGATTTATGCGACAGGTCGGATCTCGTAACTATAGAAGAATGCACAAACCAATGGGACAACAGTTACGCAAAAGGTACATGTAATCTCTCAAACGACTCGGCGTCGTCCGTCACTGCGGACGCGAATAATCTTACCTGCAGTTTCTGGGCAAATTGCCAATATACGGCGAGCGACGGGACCACCAAGCGAAAGGCGACTTCGGTCGAAGGTGTGGACTGGATCGGCGTTGATAAATTAGTTAATTGCAATGGCAATTTGAAGAAGAGTTTCAATGATTGTACGTCAACGGATGCAGATCCAAATTGGCGACCGTAAGAACCGATCGAAAAATTCCCATCCATGATTACTCAAAAAGTATTAACGCGCGAATTTTCCTCAAGTGTAAGCAAGATGGGGTGGAACTCTCTTCCGTCTCTCCAATGTCGGACGCTGATCTGGAGACGGCGAACCGATTCGCCGGAATCCGGGCGAGCGTTGCCGCTGCTTCCTGACGAAGCGCATCGATTCCGGTCAGAAACCGAGGGAAATTCAGACCATCGGGCGCTGGAGTTGCTCGACGGTCAAGGCCAGGATGCCGAACATCGTATGCGGTTCGAGCGTCCCACCTTCAGACGGGCCTGGTGATGTAGGAGTTGAGGTTTGGAATGAGACGAAAGGGATTTCTCATTGGAGCCCTCAGCAGAAGTTATCACCAACGCCAAGGGTGAAGTGTTGCCGGCGAAAGCCTGATCGCCATCTCCACCGAGACCCCTGTGCGTTCGTTCACGAGCTCCGACGGCGTCTGGCGCGTCACGCCGAGCCCCTTGGGGTCGACTCCGGTAGGAGGCGAAATCCTACGCTAAGAGCCCTTTTCAAGCGGCGCACCGTCCCCTTTGCCTCAAGAAGCGCTGCTCCGAGGTGAGCATCCGGCGAGGGCCGCAGGGTGTGCTGCTGTGAACCTGGGCCGGTTATGCCATTGATAAAGCGCGAATCGGCAGTTGCGAGCTATGCGGCCCGCCCGCCGTCCGGTTCCTCGCCGCGAGCGAGGCGGCTGTAGGGGTCGCCTTGCCATGCGGGGCGGCGGGGCGCTTTCTATAAACGCCCTTGCGCGACACGGTCGAGACGACGAACGTGCTTGCGGTACTATTCTGCCCTCTTCCGGAAGCGACTCC
>JAPOZD010000220.1 GCA_026706245.1 Alphaproteobacteria bacterium | reverse complement strand
GGGCTCGTGGCGCCCATGACAGGGCGCCACGAGCCCGAAAAACGCGATTTCGCATGCCCCTTGCTCGCGGAAATCGAGCTCGACGATGCTCTCCCTGTCCGGGCCGGCATACATTTCAACCTGCGGATCGTGCAGGATGGCCGCCAGCGCCTCGTCCGGGAGCGAGAGACGCGAAAACCAGAGCCATTCCTCGCCGATCTCGCGAAACAGCGCGCGGTAGGCATCGAGGTCCGGACTGCGCCACCTGACCAGAGGCGCGGCCGGGCCGGGATCGGCGGGCGGCGCCGTCATCTCCAGGTCGGTGACGATAGCGGCTATATGCCCCGCCGGTACGTCCTGAATCATGGCCCGGCGTCCTGCGAGGAGACTGCAAGCGGGTGGCTGACAAGGAGACGATCGACGGTAAGCAGCTTCAGGCCCTCCTCCTGGGCCTGCACGAGCAGCAGTTCGTCGAACGGGTCCCTGTGGCCAAGCGGCGTCTCAAGGGCGCGCGCGGCGTGGCGTATCGTCATCGGCAGGAATGTCACGCCCTGGTTTTCCAGCAGGGGAATCACGTCGTCCGGGTCGAACCGGCTCTTTCGCTCGCCCGAGGCATGGCGGGCATTGTGCTTGAGCCTCATCTCCCAGATCGACACCGCGCTCACGTAAAGCCGTGTCTCGCCTGACGCCAATATCCGGCGCCGAAAGTCCGCGAACCTTCCGGGCGCATCCATCAGGTCGTAGAGAAAGGAGGTATCGAGAAGGATCCGCACCACTCGTCCGCTTACTCGTCTTCGAGGCCCAGGACACGGCGGCTGAAGGCAGGATCGTCGAACTCCTCCGGCCACCCTTCTCCATCGCCTATGAGGCCAAGCCGCCGCCGGTCTTCTTCCAGCTTGTCGAAATCGATCCCGCCGCGCCGCTCGCAGCGCACCAGTTCGACCACCGGCCGGCCGTATTTGGTGATGACCACGCGCTCGCCCCGGCAGGCCTCAGCGACCAATTCGGAAAGGCGCGCCTTGGCCTCCCTGAGAGCCATTTCCATGCGAACCGCTCCTGACGTTTCAGTGACGGCAACATGCTCCGCCGCACTCATTAATTCAAGACCACTATGTAACTACATCATTCCGTCATGGCTGCGCCGGAGGCCAGCAGGTCCTCGATCCCGGCGTCGTCGAAGCCGATTTCCGTCAGCACCTCGCGCGTATGCTCGCCCTGGCGCGGCGGCGGGCGGCGGATCGAGGCGGGCGAACGGTTCAGCGTGAGCGATGGCGCCATCAGCCTGAGCCTGCCCTCGCTCGGATGGTCGATCTCGTGCCAGAAGCCGACCTCGGCCAGATGCGGGTCCGCC
The DNA here is from genome assembly GCA_026706245.1 of Alphaproteobacteria bacterium. Lineage (GTDB taxonomy): Bacteria > Pseudomonadota > Alphaproteobacteria > Bin95 > Bin95 > Bin95. The sequence continues at coordinate 678 of JAPOZD010000220.1, read as the reverse complement.
ACCACCTGCTCCAGGCTCTGCACCGGCATGCAGGGCACCCCCGCTTCCGACAGCGGCCCTGTCCACTCCTCGGTGGTCCTTTCCGCCATCCACCTCTCGAGCTCGGCGTTGATTTCGTCCCGGTGCCTGAAACGGGCCGGACGGGTCGCGTAGCGGGGGTCTTCGATCAGCTCCGGCCGTCCGGCGACTTCCAGCACGGCGCGCCAGTGCTTGTCGGATGTCGCCAGCACACAGATGAACCCGTCCTTGGTCGCAATCGGCCAGCGCTTCGGCGTGGCATGGCGGTCCGAGCCCACCCGGTCCAGAGCCGGCACAAAGCTCTCGCCCCAGAGATGCTCCACGAGCGCGAACCCGGCCATGCTCTCAAACATCGGCACCTCGACTTCTTGCCCCTCGCCGGTCGCCAGGCGGTGGTAGAGCGCGCCCGAGACCGCGAGCGCCGCGAACAGCGCCGTCGTCTTGTCGGCGATCAGCATCGGCACATATTTCGCCTCGCCGCTCGCGAACCCTTCCAGCGCGGCGAGGCCGACGCCCGCCTGGATCACGTCGTCGAAGGCCGCGCGACCGGCATAGGGGCCGCTGCGCCCGAACCCCCAGATATTGCAGAACACGATGTCCGGCCTGATCCCGGACACGCGGGCATAGTCCAGGCCGAGGCGCGCCAGCGGTTCCGGGCGC
>JAPOZD010000451.1 GCA_026706245.1 Alphaproteobacteria bacterium | reverse complement strand
CACATCCCGGAGGGCGTGCATTTCGTGCCGGCGCATCCCGTGGCGGGCACCGAACATTCCGGGCCCGAAGCCGGGTTCGCCGAGCTCTTCCAGGGCCGCTGGTGCATTCTTACCCCGCCGCCCGGCACGGCGCCCGAGGCCGTCGAGAAGGTAGGCGAGCTCTGGCGCCGGGCCGGCATGATGCTGGAGCACATGACCCCCACCCATCACGACCATGTGCTCGCGATCACCTCCCACCTTCCCCATCTGGTCGCCTTCTCGATCGTGGGGACCGCCGCCGACCTCGAACAGGACCTTCGCCAGGAAGTCATCAAATTCGCCGCAAGCGGCTTCCGGGACTTCACCCGCATTGCCGCCAGCGACCCGACCATGTGGCGCGACATTTTCCTCAACAACCGCCATGCGCTGCTGGATGTCTGCGGCCGGCTGCTGGAGGATATTTCCCGTCTTCAACGGGCCATTCGCTGGGGGGAGGGCGAGGAGATCGAGCGCCTGATCGAGGCCTCGCGCGAAATCCGGCGCAACCTGATCGACGCGAACCAGGCATGACGGCCATCGCCGAGCGCGCCTTCCGCGGTGAGCTCGTCGTGTTCCGGCAACTCGGCGCGCTCGATGCCTTGCTCGACCACGCGCGCGGGATCGCTTGCGCTGCCTTCGACGACCCGGTTCGGGACGAAGGCCGGCTCGAGAGCGGGTTATGGCGCGAGAAGGCCGTGGCGGCGCGGCGCAGCTTCATGCGCTCCGAGGCAGTGCCGGGTCTGCTTTGCGCACTCTTTACCGAGCTTGGCTTCAACCCTGAGACGACGTACCGGGACCGCGCGATCCTGCGCTTCCAGCCCGGTCGCGCAGCCTGCCGGACGCGCCGCTTGCGCGATCTGCCGCCTCACAGGGACACCTGGGGCTCGAACCTGATGACCCAGTTGAACTGGTGGGCGCCGCTGTTTCCCCTGGAGCCGGATGCAACGATGGAGATCTGGCCCGGTTATTTCGACCGGCCGGTTCCCAACAGCAGCGCCGGGTGGGACATCGAGGCCCTGCGCGCCGCAGGCGGCGACTATCCCCTGTTGCCGGAGGCCGCAAGGCCGGAGGAGCCCGGCGAGCCTGTGTTGATCGAGCCGGGAGAGTTGCTCTGCTTCTCGGGCGCCCATCTCCACGCCAGCAGGCCGAACCGGACCGGGCGCACCCGCATCAGCATCGATCTGCGCACCGTGGATGTCATGGACGGCCAGGGCGCGCCGAATGTGGACGGGCTGACGCGCCGCACCGGCTATGACTGGTTCCACCGCCTTTCCGACGGGGCCTGCCTCGCCTCGGCCAGATAGGCGGCCGTCTCCGCAAAGCCCCCGAACGGGAAGAAGTGCAGGCCCTCCACCGCAGGAGGCGCTTTGTCGAGGCCGGCAATCGGCGCCGCCGGCGTCCAGCGTCCCGCCATCCTCAGCAGCCGGCCATCCCGCCACAGGCCCCGGAGGGAGCGGCCGACGCCGCACATCTTCGCGTATTTCAGCAGCGCGCCGGGGCTCGCCACGCCCGGCAGGCCCACGCGAATCGGGGCCGTGTTGCCGAGGCCGGCAATCCGCTCTACCCAGTTCAACACGGCTTCGGCCTCGAACACGAACTGCGTGACGACCGCGGCCTCCGCGCCGGCGGTGCGCGCCGCGGCGATCTTGGCCAGCAGCGCCGCGTCGCGGTCTTCCTCGGGGTGGCCGGCGAAATAGAGACGTTCGAACCGTTCCGCCGCGGGTCCGGTCAAGTCCCCCGCCTCGGAGAACGGACCGCGCGGCCCGCTGCGGTCTCCGCCGACCAACAGTGCTTCCCGCGCGCCGAGCGAGCGCAGGGCGTCCAGGTGCCGTTCCAGAGCGGCCCGGCTTTCCAGGTGCCTCGCGCCGATATGCGGCACCGGCGCCATGCCCGCGCCCGCCAGGCGCGCCGCCGTCCTGACGATATCGTCGAGCGCGCCATCCGGCAGATGGGTAATGACGACGCGGGTGCCCTGGGGCACCAGCGCCGCGA
>JAPOZD010000200.1 GCA_026706245.1 Alphaproteobacteria bacterium | reverse complement strand
GCACGGTGTTCCTGATGTGGCTCGGCGAGCAGATCACCCAGCGCGGCGTCGGCAACGGCATTTCGCTCATAATCTTCTCGGGCATCGTGGCGAACCTGCCGCTTGCGCTCGGACAGATGTTCGAGCTCGGGCGGACCGGCCAGATGTCCACGGCGTTCATTCTCGGGCTGATCGTGATGGCGGTGGCGGTGGTCGCCTTCATCGTCTTCATGGAACGCGCCCAGCGCAGGCTGATCGTCCAGTATCCCAAGCGCCAGGTCGGCAACCGCATGTATGGCGGCGACAGTTCGCACCTGCCCCTGAAGCTGAACACCGCAGGCGTGATCCCGCCGATCTTCGCCAGTTCGCTGCTGCTGATGCCGCTTACCATCGCGCAGTTCAGCGCGGCAAGCGCCACGCCGGGCGGCGAGGAGGGCGTGCTCGGCATGGTTGCCGCCTATCTCGGGCACGGCCAGCCGCTCTATCTCGCGCTCTACATGGCGATGATCGTGTTCTTCTGCTTCTTCTACACCGCCATCGTCTTCAATCCGGAAGAAACGGCTGAGAACCTGAAGCGTTACAACGGGTTCATTCCCGGCATCCGTCCCGGAAAAAACACCGCCGTCTATCTCGATTATGTGCTGACCCGGCTGACGACAGTGGGCGCGGTCTATCTGGCGATCGTGTGCCTCCTGCCGGAAATCCTGATCTCCCAATATGCGGTACCGTTCTATTTCGGCGGCACCAGCCTGCTGATCGTCGTCAATGTGACGATGGATACCGTGGCCCAGGTGCAGAGCCACCTGATCGCGCACCAGTATGAGGGCCTGATAAAGAAATCACGCCTGCGAGGGCGGCGACGATGATCCTGGTCCTGCTGGGTCCGCCCGGTGCAGGCAAGGGAACGCAGGCCAGGCGATTGACGGAAGAACGGGGGCTGCCGCAGCTCTCCACCGGTGAGATGCTGCGGGCTGAAATTGCCGGCGGCGGAGATCTCGGCAGGCAGGCTGCGGCGGTGGTGGAAGCGGGCCGGCTGATGCCGGACGAGATCATGACCGGGATCATCTCCAAGCGGATCGATGCGAAGGACTGCGCCGGCGGTTTCATCCTCGACGGTTTCCCGCGCACGACCGCGCAGGCCGAGGCGCTCGACACCCTTCTTGCCAGCAAGGAAATCGCGCTCGACGCCGTTCTGCTGCTGGAGGTGGACGAGGAGGCGCTGGTCGAACGGATTTCCGGCCGGTTCACCTGTCGGAATTGCGGCGAGGGATATCACGACAGTTTCAAGCCGCTGGCGGTCGCGGGGCGTTGCGACAAATGCGGAGCCTCGGACTTCGAGCGCAGGCCCGATGACAGCGCCGAGACCGTGCGGGAGCGGCTCAGGGTCTATCGCGGCCGAACCGAACCCGTCCTGCCCTACTACGAATCGAAGGGGCTGCTGCGCCGGGTTGACGGCATGGCGGAAATCGGCGAGGTTGCCCGCCAGATCGATGTCGCGCTTGGCGGGGAAGCCGGCGGCCGGCCTTTGGACGGTTGACGGTTTTCGCGACGGGGCGTATGTTGCGCTGTTTCAGCGATCCAGCCTATAGGGAGTCCCAGGAGTGGCGCGAATTGCCGGCGTCAACATTCCGACGCAGAAGCGCGTCGAGATTTCGCTGACCTATATCCACGGCATCGGGCGGGCCAAGTCGCGGGAGATCTGCGAGAAGGCGGAGGTGCCTCTGGAGTACAGGGTCAACCAGTTGACCGAGGACCAGGTCATCCGCATCCGCGAGACGATCGACCGCGACTACATGGTCGAGGGCGATTTGCGGCGCGAGGTCGCGATCAACATCAAGCGGCTGATGGACCTCGGCTGCTACCGCGGCCAGCGCCACCGCAAGGGACTCCCCGTGCGCGGCCAGCGCACCCACACCAATGCGCGCACCCGCAAGGGCAAGGCGCGGCCGATCGCCGGCAAGAAGAAATAAGCCAGGAAGGAGCCGGTAGAGGATGGCGAGGCCAGCTGCCGCCCGCGTGCGCAGGCGCGAGCGGAGGAAATGTTCTTCCGCTCGCG
>JAPOZD010000173.1 GCA_026706245.1 Alphaproteobacteria bacterium | reverse complement strand
TCGGATGGATACGCACCTATGCGCCCGGCACGACGGTGGAGTTGCTGACGCCCGCTTTCCTCAGAAAGCCGGGCGCGCTGGAGACCGTGGTCGCCGCGAAGCCGGATGTCTTCAACCACAATCTCGAAACCGTGCCGGGCCTCTACAGCGCCGTCAGGCCGGGCGCGCGCTACTATCACAGCGTTCGGCTGCTGGAGCGCGCCAAGGAATTGGACCCCGCCCTGTTCACTAAGTCGGGCATGATGGTCGGGCTCGGCGAGACCCGCGAGCAGGTCGCGCAAGTGATGGACGACCTGCGTTGCGCCGATGTCGATTTCCTCACCATTGGCCAGTACCTCCAGCCGACGCCGAAGCATCATGGGGTGGACCGTTTCGTGACGCCGGACGAGTTCGAGGCCTATGCGGCGTTGGCGAGGGCCAAGGGTTTCCTGCTGGTCTCGGCCTCGCCGCTGACGCGGTCCTCCTACCATGCCGACAGCGATTTCGCGAAGCTGAAGGCCGCGCGCGGCTGATGCCGAGCCACCGCGAACGGCGGTTCGTGCCCTATGCGCCGGATCGGATGTTCGCCCTTGTCGCGGATATCGAGCGCTATCCCGAATTCATTCCCTGGTGCGCCGGGGCCCGCATCCGCCGGCAGGAGGGTACGCTCGTCGTCGCCGATCTCCGCGTGCGCTTCGGGCCCTTTCGCGAGAGCTTCACCTCCCGCGTCTCGCTGACGCCGCCGGAGCGCATCGACGTCGCCTATGCGCACGGGCCCCTCTCGCACATGGCGACGCACTGGCGCTTCACGCCTGCCGAGGGTGGAACCACGATAGATTTCAGCATCGATTGCGACTTCCGCTCGGCGCTGTTGCGGGGCCTGGCGAGCCGCTTCTTCCATGAGGCCGCAAAGCGGATGGTGCTCGCCTTCGAGGCGCGGGCGCACAAGCTCTATGGTGACAAGGCGAGTCGACCAACAGGACAGGGGACAGGGAAGACGACATGAAGATCGGCGTGGCATTTCCGACTACGGAAATCGGGACGGACCCGGCGGTTATTCGCGGGTTCGCGCAGGAGGTGGAGGCGCTCGGCTACGACCATCTCACCTGCATCGACCATGTGATGCAGGAGGTCTCCAACGGCGCGGAGGACTGGCGGGCCTATTACACGCTCGACAACATGTTCCACGAGCCCTTGACCCTGTTCGGCTTCCTTGCCTGCGCGACCGAACGGCTCGAGCTTGCAACCGCGATTCTCATCCTTCCGCAGCGGCAAACGGCGCTGGTCGCCAAGCAGGCGGCGGAAATAGACCTCCTGTCCGGCGGCCGGTTGCGCCTGGGCGTCGGCATCGGCTGGAACGCCATGGAATTCGAGGTCCTAGGGCAGTCCTTCCGCAACCGCGCCCGGCGGATGGAGGAGCAGATTGCCTGTCTGCGCCAGCTATGGACCGAGCCGTCCGGCAGTTTCTCCGGCGAATGGCACGAGCATCGGGACGCCGGCATTAACCCGCTGCCGCTTCAGCGCCCGATTCCGCTCTGGATCGGGGCGTTCCAGGACCCGGCGATCGAACGCGCGGGGCGTCTCGGCGACGGCTGGTTCGCCAATCCGCGCGTGCCGCCCGGCAATGAGATGGCCCGCCAGATTGCGCTGGCGCGGGGCGCGGCCGAAAAGGCCGGGCGCGACCCGGCCGCGCTCGGCATCGACGGGACCATCCATATCGGCGAACGCACGCCGGAAGACGCGGCAAGCGAGCTTTCGCGCTGGGAAACGCTGGGCGTCAGCCATGTGACCGTGCGCACGATGTATTCCGGCTTCGAGACGCCCGCAGAGCACCTTGAGGCGCTCAGGCGCTTCAGGAAGGCGATGGGCTGACGGCCCTCCCGCCTATTCCGCCACGACCACGCCGACCGGACAGGAGACGCCGGTGCCTCCGAGCCCGCAATATCCGTATGGCACCTTGGCCAGATATTGCTGGTGAATGTCCTCGGCGTAGTAGAACGGCGGGGCATCCGCAATTTCGGTAGTGATGGCGCCGTAGCCAGCCTGCCGCAACGCCTCCGCGAAGCGG
>JAPOZD010000036.1 GCA_026706245.1 Alphaproteobacteria bacterium | reverse complement strand
GGCGACCGGGCGGCCCGCCCGGTCCCCGACCGTTACGCCGCCGGCTCCGCCGCGGGCGGCCTCGAAGGCGGCCCCCGCGCCGCCTATCTCGGCGGCCTCGCCAAGGCGGTCGCGACGGGGCTGCGCGCGGCGGAAGCGATGCTGGCCGAGGGCGGCGGGTAGTCATCGCGCCTCCCTCTTCTCAGGGCTACCGGATGCACGCATCTGTCCGGGTTGGCTTGCATGGCATTCCCCGCTCCCTGCCAATTCGGAGAGAGGGCTTCTTCCTTCCCTTGGGTTACAGATGAGAACAAAAATCAGAAATTTTTCTTTTAAACGATTGACATACCGGAACGCCGGGGCTACATGACGCGGGTGGAGGCGCCATCCGGAGGCTGCTTCCCCTTGCGTCGGCGCCGACGCGAAAAGCCCCTGATTCGGCCAACGGGAGACGTGCGCCTTGCGGCCGCCTCGCGCACGCGAGCGCGCCCGGGCAATCAGGCGCGCGAACCGCGCCGGCGCCGACGCGCGCCCGCGCCCGCGCAGGTTACGCGCGAATTAGGGTCCCGCTGCCGGGGGCGGTGGCGGGGAAGACGGAACGAAACGGGACCGAAAAGGAGAAGCCATGCCGGAAACAGGGGGACGGAAGGCCCCGGCGGAATACCGGGACGCCGGGTCGGGAAGAGGGGCGTTATGTCGGAACAGACCATAAACCATGCGCACTCTGCATGCGGATCATGACATCGCATGACATTTCATGACGCCCTGCGCCCGTCCCCCTGCCGGGCTGGCCGGTTTGCAAGGCGCGCATCCGGGAATAGTCTCGCCGGACCGCCCGAGGAGGAGCCCCCCTGTGAAGGTCGATCCCATCAAGTTCGAGGTCCTGCGCAACGGCTTCCTCGAGGCCACGGAGGAGATGGCGCTGGCGCTCCGCCGGAGCGCCTATTCCACCAACATCAAGACGCGCTGCGACTTCTCCTGCTGCCTGTTCGACCGGGACCTCCGCCCCATCGCGCAGTCCTTCAGCCAGCCCAACCATCTGGGCTCGATGGTGGGCACGGTGCGCCAGGGGGTGCTCGAATACGGGCCGGAAAACCTCGGCCCCGGCGACCATCTGGTCGTCAACTACCCCTATCCGAGCGGCGCGCATCTGAACGACATCGTCGTGATCGCGCCCTTCCACTACCGGGGCGAGATCCAGGGCTATTTCGGCAATCTCGCCCACCATGTGGATGTGGGCGGCGGCGCGCCGGCGAGCGTCGGCGCATTCCGGGAAATCTACCAGGAAGGGGTCATCATCCCTCCTGTGAAGATGGTGCGGGCCGGCGAGATCGTGGACGACGTGTTCCGTCTGATCCTCTCCCAGATCCGCTCCAAGCGCGAGACCGCGGGCGACTTCCGCGCGCAGATTGCCGCCAACAATACCGGCGCGCGGCGCCTCACGGCGCTGTTCGACCGCTACGGCGCGGAGGCGGTGAACTTCTACATGGACGAGCTGATCGCCTACACCGACCGGCGCACGGCCGCGGAGCTCGCGAAGCTGCCCAGGGGCGAGTATTGCGCCGAGGGCTATGTGGACAATGACGGCTTCACCGAAGACCCCGTGCGCCTCGCGGTGCGGGTTGCGATCGACGAGGACGGCGTGCTGTTCGACTTCACCGGCTGCGATAAGCAGCGCCGCGCGCCGGCGAACTCGACCTACGCCCAGACCTACTCGGCCGCGGCCTATGCGCTCAAATGCGTGGCCGACCCCGACCTGCCGGTGAATGAGGGCTTCTACCGCCATGTGCGGCTGGCGGCGCCGGAGGGCACGGTGGTCAACTGCGTGCATCCCTTCCCGGTGGTGGCCGGCTGGGAGACGCAGGTCCGCCTCGCCGACACCATCTTCAAGGCGCTCGCCCAGGCCATTCCCGAGCGGATGATCGCAGGCACCAAGGCGATGCAGTGCCACGCCGGGTTCGGCGGCAGGGACCCGCGCACCGGCGCCTATTACTGCTATCTGGAGACGCTCGGCGGCGGCTATGGCGGGCGGGCCGAAAGCGACGGCCCGGACGCGGTCCAGACCCACGGCCAGAAC
>JAPOZD010000266.1 GCA_026706245.1 Alphaproteobacteria bacterium | reverse complement strand
GCGTTTCGATCAACGAGCACATGATTTCGGCGGGGCTGACCGTCGAACTCGACCCGAAGGCATTGTCCGGGCCGGCTCTTGTCCTTTCCGAGGCGGAGCAGCGGCTTCTGTTCGACAGAGTCGCCCGCATGGCGGAAAACGCGCTGGCGGCGGCCGGCCCGCGCGGGAATACCATCGAACGGCTCCGGCAATCGGTGGAGCTGCTGCTCATGACGGTGCTGCGCGACATGGTCCGGCAAGGCCGGGAGGACGAGCTCGGGCCGCTGCTGGCGGAGGCATTCGGCGCCGACCATGCGCCGGCGATCGAACGGCAATTCCGCAAGTGGATGGAGAACGAGACGCCATTACTCGGCTGAACGCGGGCGTCGCGAAACCGGTCCGCCACGCTGGGTCCCGCAGCAGGGCTCATGGTTCAGCACCCGCTCGCGCCATGCCCGGCCTTGGGGCCACGGCTGTTGTCCGGCGTCGTCGTTTGACCTCACGGAATCAAGGCAATTCAACGTCCTGCGACGCTTATCGGCGTCCAACCAGCGCGCCGAACAATAGACCGCCACCAACTTCAACTCCTTCATCACTCTCGCAGCCGCCTTCATCTCGATCAAATTCGTCGATAGAACCTGGCTACTGCCTCGGTCGAGCATCCCGTGGAGCAGCACGGTAACGAGCGTGCATGCCAGAATCGGAGCCAGGACGAGGCGCGGCTCGGTGAACAGGAACATCCGGTATTCGTGGATCATCGCGCCCCATTCCGGTTGTCCGGTATCTGCCGACAGCCCGATGAAGCCAAGCGAGGCCACGAGAATAACTGCCCGTCCCGCGTCCGCCCCGGCGAGCCCTCCCAGCGCGGGCCAGACGTTGGGCAGCATGTGCCGGCGCACCGCTGAGGGAAGCGCGGCTCCGAGCGCCTCGCTCGCCTGCCAGTAGACTTCGCCGCGGATGCGGTCGAAAAGTGCGGCGATGGTCAGCGCATAGGGCGCCCAACTCGTGACCAGAAGCGCCGCCGACACCGTCAGGATGCCCGCGCCAAGAATCGCGGACAGAACGAGGGCGGTCACGAGCGTCGGCACCGCGAGCGCCGTTTTGGCCAGCCATTGCACGCTGTCGCGCAGAGGCGGCGGCGCAAGTGCGATGATGCCGCCGGCGAGAAGGCCGAGGCCGAGGCCGCCGGCGAGGACGATCGCGACCACCGAAAGGGAGGGCGCGGCGCCCCAGACGAGGCGGGTGACCAAATCGCGGCCCAGGTGATCGGTTCCGAGCGGATGTGCGGCGGATGGCGCCGCCAGCCTGTTCGACAAGTCTATCGCGTGGGGATCCTGCAAGTAGCCGGCCGCCCATAGAGCGGCCGAGGCAGCCAGACCGACGCCAGCGAGCAGGAGGGCTCCGCGGATCACGATAGCCGCGGATCGAGCGCTTCGCGCAGGACGCGCGCGGCTTGAAGCACCAGCGCTACCCACAGAGCAACCAGGGCGATGTAGGGTTGCAGAATGGCGTAGTCCCGATGGTTGACCGCCTGCACTACACGCTCCGACACGCCTGGCACACCGAACACGATCTCTCCGACAGCGGTCCCGCCGATGATCCATGCCAGTTCAGGCGCGAGCCCCGCGACCAGCGTCAAGACCCCTGCAGCTCTTCCGTGATGCCATAGAGCGCCTGCTTGCGATCGCCCCTTCGCGAGGGCCGTTCGGTAGTAGGGACTCCGCTTGACTTCGACGAACCCGGCGCGCGTCAGGCGGGACATCGAACCGAGCGAGAAGAATGCAACGAGGAGCGTGGGCAGAAGGACCCGCTCGACGGAACCGCCGCCGAAGACGTCGATCCAGCGCAGTTGGACGCCCAGGACCCACAGCAGGACGAGGCCGGCTGCGAAGGCGGGCAGGGCCTGCCCCGCAACCGCCAGCCCGCGCGACAGCGCGTCGGCAAGGCCGCCCGGGCGGTGCGCGGCGAAAAAGCCGAGCGCGAAACCGCCCGTGACGGCAAGCGCCATGCCTCCGAAACCGATCGCCGCCGAGTAGGGAAGCCGCGCCGCAAAATCGGCCGCAACGGGCCGTCCCGTCTCGA
>JAPOZD010000268.1 GCA_026706245.1 Alphaproteobacteria bacterium | reverse complement strand
CGCTGTCGGGCCGGCATGGTGCGTCGAGCCGCTTGCCCGATGCCCCGCATCGCGCTGCGCGTCTCTCCTTCCCTGCCGGCCCGACAGCACCGCGCAGACCGTGACCCCGGTGGGAAATGCGGGCTGGGGGCGCCCCGCGCCTGTCACGTGCGGTCGAAGGAGAAGGTCTCGATTTCCTCCGTGTCGATGCGCGCGACGGTCAGGCGTCCGGGTTCGGGGCGGTCGTAGTGGATGCCGGTGTCGATCCCGAGTACGTTTCCGCACCAGAGGGGCGCATGGAGCGAGGTGTGGCCGGTGAGCACGGCGCGAACGCCTTCCACGGCGCCCTGCCATTCATCGCCGCTCTCGCCGATATAGGGGTCCGCGCGGCCGTAATAGATTCGGCTCCAGAGCGCCCGCGCGCGGGCGGTGTGGCCGGCCGGCCCCGCGTCTTCGAGCCCGTCCTCCAATTCCCGCCAGGACCGGAATACCGGGCAGGCGTGGACGAGGCCGACCGGGCCGGACCGGGTCTCGACCCGCGCGGAGAAGGGCAGGGCCTTCAGCAGGTCCATCCAGGCGTGCGCGCTGTCTTCGGGGCTCCGCTCATGCCACCAGCCGCCGCCGTTCATCCGCCAGAGGCCCCAGGCGCCGCCCGCGCTCCGCAGCCCGCCGAGCGGCGGCAGCGGCGAGGAGGCGAGCGCCTCCAGCATCATCTGCTCGTGGTTTCCGCGGACCACGAGGTCGAAGCGGGCCGACGGGTCCCGGCCCGCGATCCATGTCCGGGCCTCGAAGGAGTCTGGTCCGCGGTCGATCAGGTCGCCGAGCGAGAACAGCCGGTCGCCCTTCCCGAATTCCAGCTCGGCCAGCGCCCGGTGCAGCGTGGCGAAATGGCCGTGGACATCGCCGACGACCAAGTCGCGGCCGTTGCGGTTCGGCCCGAGGCTCACGCTGAGCGCCATGCCGGGCGGAGAGAAGCTGTCGAGTCTCACGGGGCCGCCGCCTTTCCTGCCGTCGGGAAAGCCGAACATAGGGCAGGCGGAGGCGCAGATTGAAGCGCGCGGCGGGCGGGCGCTATGCTGGCCGGGCGCACGATGCCCGGAGACGACGCCCGTGAGACCCTATTCCGCCGCCGCCGGATGGCGCGAGGAGCCGCGCTATCCCGACCCTCTGATCGAAATCCTGGACCCGCGCTTCGAGCGCTACCGCATCTTCAGCGCGGCCGTGGAGCGGCTCTGGACGGGATGCCGCTGGGCCGAGGGGCCGGTCTGGTTCGGTGACGGGCGCTACCTGCTCTGGTCGGACATTCCGAACAACCGCATCCTGAAGTGGGAAGAGGAAACCGGGCGGGTCTCGCTCTGGCGCCGCCCGACAGACTTCGCCAACGGCCACACCCGCGACCTGCAGGGCCGGCTGGTGACCTGCGAGCATGGCGGGCGGCGCGTCACGCGCACCGAATATGACGGCAGCGTCACCGTGCTGGCCGACAACTGGCAGGGAAAGCGGCTGAACTCGCCCAACGATGTCGTCGTCAAGTCGGACGGCTCCATCTGGTTCACCGACCCGCTGTTCGGAATCCTCGGCGACTATGAGGGCCACAGGGCCGAGAGCGAGACGCCGATGGCCGTCTATCGCCTCGACGGCGCAACCGGGGACATGCGCATCGTCGCCGACGACATCGCCGGGCCGAACGGGCTCTGCTTCTCCCCGGACGAGAGCATCCTCTACATCGTCGAATCCCGCGGCGAGCCGACCCGCAAGATCCTTGCCTACGATGTCGGCGGGGACGGCGCGCTCTCCGGCCGGCGGGTGGCGATCGACGCCGGCCCCGGCGGCACGCCCGACGGCATGCGCGTCGATATCGACGGCAATCTCTGGTGCGGCTGGGGCATGGGCTCGCCCGAGCTCGATGGCGTGATGGTGTTCGCGCCCGACGGCGCGCCCATCGGCCGCATCGCCCTGCCGGAGCGCTGCGCGAATGTCTGTTTCGGCGGTCACAAGCGCAACCGGCTGTTCATGGCGGCCAGCCGCTCGCTCTATGCGCTCTACGTCAACACGCAGGGCGCGCACCACGTGTAACCGGCGCAGCGATGATTGAGGCGCTGGACGGCGTCTCGGCGGCCGGGCTGGCGGTTGCCGGGGCGGCGGCGGTCGCGGGCGGGCTCATCAGGGGTTTCACCGGCTTCGGCGGCGCGCTGGTGATGGTGCCCGTGCTGAGCTTGGTGCTGGGCCCGGGCGCGGCGCTGGCGGCGGTCTGCGCGTCGGGCGTTCCCGTTATCCTACAATTGCTGCCGGCGGCGATCCGCCATGGCGAACGCCGCTTCGTGCTGCCCTTCGCGGCCGCCGCCTTCGCCGCCGCGCCGGCGGGCACCTGGGTCCTGGTTGCGGTCCCGCCCGCCGCCATGAAGATCGCCATATCGCTCGCCGTGCTGACAATGACGGCGATGATGGCCTGGGGCTGGCGCTTCCCCGCCCGCGCCGGCGCCGGCATCATGGCGGCGCTCGGCGCGGCGGCCGGCCTTGTGCAGGGCGCGACGGGCGTCGGCGGGCCGCCGGCCGTCGCCGCCGCGCTCGCCCGCCACGGGTCCCCCGAAACCCAGCGCGGCAACGTCATCGGCGCGGTCTCCGCGCTCGGCCTCTGCGCGGCGGTCCCCTACTGGCTCCACGGCCTGTTCACGCTCGAAGCGCTGGCCGTCGCCGCCGTCATCCTGCCTGCCTATATCGGCTCCACCTGGGCCGGTATCCGGCTTTTCGCGGGCCGCGGCAAGGCCTGGTACCGGCGCGCGGCGCTTGCCGTGCTGGCGGCGGTCGGCCTTGCCACGCTCGCCTTCGCGCTGCATGACTACGCCTCGCCACCGGGGTAAGGAGGGCTCCGCCTTGACCGTCACGATCTGGCACAATCCGCGCTGCAGCAAGTCGCGGCAGACATTGGCGCTGCTGCGCGAACGCGGCATCGAACCGGAGATCGTCGAATATCTGAAGACGCCGCCCGCCGCCGGCGAACTCGAGGCGGTGCTGGAGAAGCTCGGCATGGAGCCGCGCGACCTCATGCGCCGCAAGGAGGCAGCTTACAAGGAAGCCGGCCTCGGTGATCCGGCTCTCGAACGCAGGCAACTCGTGGAGGCGATGGCCGCATATCCTGTGCTGATCGAACGCCCGGTCGTGCTGGCCGGGGGCAAGGCCGCGCTCGGCCGCCCGCCGGAAAGCGTGCTGGCCATCCTGTAGCGCTCAGGTCTCGTTCATCCTGAGCGCGGCGATGAAGGCGCTTTGCGGGATGTCCACCTTGCCGAAGGTGCGCATCCGCTTCTTGCCCTCCTTCTGGCGGTCGAGCAGCTTGCGTTTGCGCGTGACGTCGCCGCCATAGCATTTGGCGGTCACGTCCTTGCGCATGGCCGAGATGGTCTCGCGCGCGACGATCCGGCCCCCGACCGCGGCCTGGATCGGGATCTTGAAGAGCTGGCGCGGGATCAACTCCTTCAGCCGCTCGCAGAGCTGGCGGCCCCGGCCTTCCGCGCGCATCCGGTGGGTGATGCAGGCGAGCGCATCGACCGGCTCGTGGTTCACCAGCAGCGAGAGCTTCACCAGGTCGCCCTCGCGGTAGTCCTCGATCCGGTAGTCGAAGCTCGCATAGCCGCGGCTCAGCGATTTCAGCCGGTCGTAGAAGTCGAACACCACCTCGTTCAGCGGCAGTTCGTAAACGACCATGGCGCGGTTGCCGACATAGGTAAGCTCGCGCTGGATGCCGCGCCGCTCCTCGCAGAGCTTGAGGATGCCGCCCAGATATTCGTCCGGCGTGAAGATCGTGGCCCCGATCCAGGGCTCCTCGATATGGGAGATCTGCGCCGGGTCCGGCATGTCGGCCGGGTTGTGCAGCAGGTCCGTGCCGCCGTCGATGCGGTGGACCCGATAGACGACGCTCGGCGCGGTCGCGATCAGGTCGAGGCCGAATTCGCGGTCGAGCCGCTCCTGCACGATCTCCAGATGCAGGAGGCCGAGAAAGCCGCAGCGGAAGCCGAAGCCGAGCGCCGGCGAGTTCTCCGGCTCGTATTCGAAGCCGGCGTCGTTCAGGCGCAGCTTGGCGAGGCTTTCCCGCAGGAATTCGAAGTCCGCCGAGTCGGTCGGGAACAGCCCGCAGAACACCACCGGCAGGTTCGGCTGGAAGCCCGGCAGCGGCTCGGGCGCGGGCCTGCGGTCGTCGGTGATCGTGTCGCCCACCTGGCAGTCGGCGACCGTCTTGATGGCTGCGCTCACATAGCCGATCTCGCCGGGGCCGAGCCGGTCCGCCTTCTGCCGCTTCGGCGTGAAGACGCCCACCTCGTCTATGTCATAGGCCGCGCCGGTCGCCATCAGCCGCATCTTCACGCCGCGCCTGAGCTCGCCCTCGCGGACGCGGACCAGCGCGATCACGCCGAGATAGCGGTCGTACCAGCTGTCCACCACCATCGCCCGCAGATGCCCGTCGCCCGCGACCTCGGCGGCCGGCGGCGGCAGGCGGCCGGCGATCGCCTCCAGCAGGGCGGGAATGCCCTCGCCGGTCTTGGCCGAGCACAGCACGGCGTCGCTCGCATCGATGCCGACCACGTCCTCGATCTGGCTGCGGACGCGCTCGGGCTCGGCGGCCGGCAGATCGACCTTGTTGAGCGCGACCACGATCTCGTGGTCGTTGTCCACGGCCTGATAGACATTGGCGAGCGTCTGCGCCTCGACGCCCTGGGTCGCGTCCACCACCAGCAGCGAGCCCTCGCAGGCGGCGAGCGAGCGGTTCACCTCATAGGCGAAATCGACATGGCCCGGCGTGTCGATAAGGTTGAGCGAGAAGGCCCGGCCGTCCGCCGCCTCGTAGTCGAGGCGCACGGTCTGCGCCTTGATCGTGATGCCGCGCTCGCGCTCCAGCTCCATATTGTCGAGCACCTGGTCGCGCATCTCGCGCTCGGTCAGCCCGCCGCAGATCTGGATCAGCCGGTCCGCCAGGGTCGATTTGCCGTGGTCGATATGGGCGATGATGGCGAAATTGCGGATGTGCTCGGTCATGGCGGCGCGGTATAGCAACGGTCCCCGCAGGCAACAAGCAGCCGGCAGGAGCGGGCGGCGGCAGGCGCGCCGGAAAACCGGGATTCAGGCGTCCGCGTCATTGTCCCGCAAGGCCACGAAGACCAGGACCAGGAAGGTCAGCAGCGCGAGGTTGAAGGCGGTCGGCTTGGCGTTCCATTCCGAGGACTGCCACATCAGGAACCACTCGTTCGCGACCACGAGGAAGAGGCCGAACCAGATGAAGGCCCCGAGGCCGAGGCCCGCCAGCGCCGGCGCCTTGGCGGCGTGGAAGAGATGCGGCTCTCGCAGCCGCGACAGCAGGCGCACGCCGCCGATCCAGCAGAGCAGGGCGGCCGCCGCTTGCAACGCGATGATCGCGATGTAGGCGGCGTGGTGGAGCGCCGGAGAGTCGACCGCCCGCCACATCGACGCCTCGCTCCGGAAGGTGGTGTCCATCGTCATCACATGGGTGACGAAGCCGAGATTCGCGTCGTAATCCGCCACATTGCCGAAGGCGACGAGCGTGAGATAGGCGGCCATGAGCAGCACAGCCCCGGCCTTGGCGGTTCTGGTGAACACTATGCTTTCTCCTCCTCATCCGGCGCCGCAAGCAGGCGGCGGAGGATCTTGCCGACGGGCGATTTCGGGATTTCGTCGATGAACAGATAGCGGCGCGGGCGCTTGAAATCGGCAAGCGCGCTGGCGCGGCAGTGGGCGTCGAGCGCCTCGACCGTGGTCTCGCCGGAGGGCACGACGAAGGCGGCGACGACCTGGCCCCAGCGCTCGTCCGGCAGGCCCGCGACGGCGACTTCCGCCACCGCCGGATGCAGCGAGAGCACGCTTTCGATCTCCACCGGCGAGACGTTCTCGCCGCCGGTGACGATCATGTCGTCCACGCGGCCGGTGACGAACAGGTCGCCGTCCGCGTCCAGCCAGCCGGTGTCGCCCGTGTGGTACCAGCCGTCGCGGAGCGCGCGGGCGTCGGCGTCCGGGCGGCGCCAGTAGCCCTCGAACGCCTCGTCGCTGGCCAGTGTGGCGGCGATCTCCCCTTCCTCGCCCGGCAGGGCGTCGCGCGTCCCGTCGAGGCTCCGCACGCGGATGCGCTGGTTGAGCCCCGCCCTGCCGGCCGAGCCCGGCTTGGCCGGCGCGTCCTGGCAGACGGTGAAGGTGTAGATCTCCGAGGAGCCGTAATGGTTGACGAACAGCTCCGGCTCGAAGGCCGTGTCCAGCCTTTGCAGGAGATCGTTCGTCATCGATGCGCCGGCAAAGCCGAGCTTGCGGACCGAGCGCACCCGCTCGCGCGAGAAGGCCGGATGCGCCAGCAGGTCGTGATAGAGCGTCGGCGCCAGATAGAGCGCGGTCACGCCCTCGGCCTCGATCAGGTCGAGCGCCGCGCCCGGATCGAAGCGCGGCTGGCAGACGAAGACGCCGTCCACCAGCGCGGACGCCAGCAGCGAGCGCACGCCCATAGTGTGGTAGAGCGGCATGACCCCGAGCGCGATCTCGCCCGGCGCGTAGCGGTTCTGGGCGACATGCGCGATGGCTGCGGCCCGCTCCGCGCGGTGGCGGCGCGGCACGCCCTTCGGCCGGCCCGTCGTGCCGGAGGTGTAGAGCATGACCGACCAGTCCTCGGCCTTGGCGGCCGGCGCGGCGGGCGGGCCCTCAAGCAGGGCATCCAGCGCCGGCCCCGCCTCGATGCGGCGGATCGCCTGCGCGCGGGGCGAGGCGGCGACGGCCGCGGCGGCTTCCGGGCCGAAGACCACCGTGTCGGCCCCGGCGTCGGCGAGGCAGTAGTCGATCTCTTCCGCCTTGAGCCGCCAGTTGAGCGGCACGATGAGCTTGCCCGAAAGCTGGCAGGCCCAGTGGAGGGTCGCGGCGTCGAGCGTGTTCTGGAGCACGGTCGCAATGCGCTCGCCTTCCAGCCCGCCGGCGAGCCGGAGCGCCCGGTCGAGCCACATGCCGTAGGTCAGCCGTTCCGTCCCGCCAACGAGCGCCAGCCGGTCCGGTGCGCGCTCGGCGGCCTGGAGCAGCGCCGTCCCGACATCAAGCACGGGCGGCCTCCGGGCCGAGGGTTTGAACCTCCTCGCCCCTGGCAGGGGGAGAGGCCGGGAGAGGGGGCCAACGGCGGTGAATCCCGGCAAAACCGTCGCCGGGTTGAGAGAGGGCCCTCCCCCGGCCCCTCCCGCAAGCGGGAGGGGAGAAGGAGAGCGGCGGCCCCGCCGACCTCCCCGTGTCCTCAAGCATCGGCGGCGTCCAGGGCGGCGGCGACGATGGGGGTGTAGCCCGTGCAGCGGCAGAGATGGCCGCTCAGCACCTCGCGCACCTCGCGCTCCGTCGGGCGGGGCGTCTCCCGGAGGAAGGCGGTCAGGCTCATCAGGATGCCGGCGGTGCAGAAGCCGCATTGCAGCGCGAAATGGCGGCGGAAGGCGGCGTGCAGCACCCCTTCCTCCAGCCCCTCTACGGTCACGACCTCCGCGCCCTCGCATTGAACCGCGAGCGCCAGGCAGGACCGCGCCGGCCGGCCGTCGATCAGCACGGTGCAGGCCCCGCAGACGCCGTGCTCGCAGCCGACATGGGTGCCGGTCAGCCCGAGCGTGTGGCGCAGGAAGTCGGAGAGCAGCAGGCGCGGCTCCGCCGCCGCGTCCACCGCCTCGCCGTTCACGGTCATGCGCGGCATGCGAGCGCCTCTTCCACGGTCGCCCGGCCGACGCGGTCCACCAGCCGGCGGCGGTACGCGGCATCGGCGTGGAAGTCGTCGCGGGCGTCGATGGCGTCCGGGTCGATGGCAAGGCCGTCGAGCACCACCGGCGTATCGGCGACGCCTCCGACCGCAAGCCGCACGCCGTCGGCGTCGGCCACCGCCGCGAAGGCCGCCAGCGCGAAGTCTCCGTGCCTCAGCGCCACCTCGCGGAAAGCGTAGCCGGCGCGCGGGTCCGGCGGCGGCAGCTCGACCGCGGCAATCAGCTCGTCCTCCTCCCGCGCCGTCATCAGCGGCCCCTCGAAGAATGCCGCCGCCTCGACCGTCCGCTCGCCGCGCGCCGAGGCGAGATGGACCCGACCGCCGAGCGCCACAACGCAGAGCGGCAGTTCCGCCGCCGGGTCGGCGTGCGCGACCGAGCCGCAGAAGGTGCTGCGCGAGCGCGTCTGGTAGTGGCCGACATGCGGCAGGGCGCGGTCGATGAGCGGGTGCAGGCCCGCGAGTTCCGCCTGGCGGACGGCCGCCCCCACGCGGAGCCCGCGCCCGCGAAGCTCGGGCAGATGGACGATGTCCACCAGCAGGTCCGGCCGCGCAAGGCGCATGTTGAGCATGGCGATGAGCGACTGGCCGCCCGCAAGTGCCATCGCGCCGTCGGAAGCCAGCGCCTCCAGCGCCTCGCCGAGGCTCGCGGGGCGCAGATAGTCGAAGGGCGCGGGCTTCACGGGATGAGCGCCGCAACCCGCGCGGGTGTGAGCGGCAGTTCCAGGTCGTCCACGCCGAGCGCGTCCGCCACCGCATTGGCGATGCAGGCGGGCGCGCTCATGGTGTTGCCCTCGCCGATGCCCTTGGCGCCGAGCGGGGTGAAGGGCGACGGGCTTTCGAGATGCAGGATTTCCGGGTCGGGCGTCTCGCAGGCGGTCGGCGGCGGGTAGTCGGCGAAGGTGCCGGCGAGCGGCTGGCCCGCCCCGTCGTAAACGAAGGCTTCGAAGAGCGCCGCGCCGACGGCATTGGAGAGGCTGCCGCGCACCTGCCCGTCGGCCATCGGGCGGTGGAGCAGGCGCCCGGCGTCGTGCGCGGTCACGTAACGGTCTATGCGGACGCGCCCGGTATCGGCATCCACCTCCACGCCGCAGGCGTCGAAGATGAAGCCATAGGCGGCGGAGCCGTTGATGCGGTCCTCCGCGTCGGGCGGCCCCAGCTCCGGCGGGGTCCAGAACTCGGTCGCCCTGAGCGCCGGCTCGACGCCCTGCGGCAGGGTGCCGGGCGACCAGTGGGCGAGGCCGGCAAGGCGCGCGAACGGCACCTCCCTGCCGGGTCCGGCGCCGACCATGCCGCCCTCGAAGCGGATGTCCTCCAGCGGCAGGTCGAGCCGGGCGGCGGCAAGCCGGGCCAGCCGCCCGCGCAAGGTCCGCGCCGCCCGCCATGCCGTGCCGGCGACGGCGGGCGCGAACCTGCACGAGTAATTCCCGGCGGCGATCGACCATGCGTCCCTCGCGCTGTCGAATTCTGTCACGACCCGGATGTCGGCGGGTGCGAGGCCGAAAACACCGGCCACCACCTCCGCCAGCACGGTGCGGTGGCCCTGGCCCTGAGGGATGGAATCGCCGGTCACCGTGACGCCGCCATGCGGGTCGATGGCGACGGTGGCGGCGGCGAGCGCGCCGTTCTTGAGCCCGCCCGCGAGGCGGTCCTCATGCTCCAGCACCGTGGTGATGTAGCCCATGTTGGAGACGGTCGGCTCCACCGCGGCCGCCAGCCCGACGCCGTAGAGCCGTCCTTCGGCGCGGGCCGCCGCCCGCCTCGCCCTGAGTTCGTCGATGGCCGTGCGGGCGAGATCGACGACCGCGCCGAAATCGCCGGAATCGTAGAGCGCGCCCGAAGCCGTGCGGTGGGGCATCTCGCGCACGAGGTTGCGCCGCAGCACCTCCAGCCGGTCGAGGCCCAGCCCGTCGGCGATGCGGTGCATCAGCCGCTCCAGCGCGAAATAGACCTGCGGGCCGCCGAAGCCGCGATTGAGGCCGCTCGGCGTCTTGTTGGTGACCGCGATGCTGTTCTCGACTTCGAGGTTGGGGATGTCGTAGGCCCCGGTCATTGCGCCGTGCATCCGGTAGAGCGTCGCCGGCTCGGGCGCCTTGATATAGGCCCCGCAGTCCTCCAGCTGCGTGTAGCGCAGCGCCGTCACCCGGCCGTCGGACATGACGGCCGCTTCCAGCCGCGTTTCGCGGTTGGTGGCGGAGCCGGCGGCGGTCAGGTGCTCCAGCCGGTCCTCGATCCACTTCACCGGCCGGCCGGCAAGCCGGGCGATGGCCGCCATCAGCACGATATAGGGTGCCAGGCCCTGCTTGATGCCGAAGCTGCCGCCGGAATCGGGCGGGGTGCGCAGGCGCAGCCGGTTGGCCGGCACGCCGAGTGCGGCCGCCATCACCGGATGCAGCGCGAACGGCCCCTGGAAGGGCGCCGTCACCTCGAAGGCGTCGGCATCCGGGTCCCAGGCGGCGATCAGGCCGAAACACTCGATGGGCGTGACGGCGCTGCGCGGATAGCTGACCTCGATGGCGAAGCGGCGGTCGGCGGCGGCGAAGGCCCCTTCCGGGTCGCCATAGGAGAACCGCCGGCGGTTCGCGAGATTGGTGCCGGCGGCCTCGTGCAGCAGCGGCGCGCCTTCCGCAATGGCGGCGGAGGGCGAGACGACGGCGGGCAGGGGTTCGTATTCGACCTCCACCAGTTCCAGCGCGTCCTCGGCCCGGTAGCGGTCCTCCGCCAGCACGACCGCAACCGGCTCCCCCACATAGCGCGCCTTGTCGGTCGCGACCGGGAAGTGCCGCATCGGCGCGCGCAGCGCCGCGATGAAAGGCCTGAGCCCGGCCGCGATCTCCGGCCCCGTGAACAGGCGCACGCCATCCGGGGCGCTTATGCTGCCGAGTTGCGCGTGAGCATGCGGCGAACGCAGGATCGCGGCATGGAGCGTGCGCGGCGGCGCGGGCAGGTCGTCGATGAACCGCCCCCTGCCGCCGAGCAGCGCCCGGTCCTCAACCCGCTCGCCGCCCGTCACCCTGCGTTCCGTCCCGTCATCGCCGTTCCTACTTAGGCCCGCGCCGGCGAGCGGTAAAGCATCCGTCCAGAACCCGCCTATGCGGCGCCCCCGTCCTTCTCCCGAAGCATGCGCTCGGCAAGGCGGCGGGCGTCTTCGCGGGTTTCGACGATCCGGTGTTCGGGCACGCTGTGGAGGCAGTGCAGCGAATTCAGGGTCCGCGCGGCGGCGCCGTGGAGGCCGGCCACGATGCAGGAGGTTCCCGCCGCTTCCGCGAGGTCGACAAGCTGTTCAATAACCATGGCGGCGCTGTCGTCGATATAGGCGGCGCCGGAGAAATCGAAGATCACGATCTCGTGGTCGCGGATTTCCGGGCCGATGGCGTCGGCGAGCTTGTGCGACGAGGCGACGGTGAGGCTGCCCCGGAGCGCCACCAGGCCGGCCCGGGCGGTAAAGGCGCTCTCCTCTTCCTCTCCGTGCGGGCCGAGAAGGGTGCGGTCCAGCAGCGGCGTCGAGACCACGCTGTCGAGTTCCAGGCGCTCCAATTGCCGCGCATGGACCATGCCGCCCGCGATAAGCCCGATGGCCACCGCAGTGATGAGATCGACAAATACCGTGAGCGCCAGCACCACAGCCATGACGATCAGGTGCTCGCGCCTGAGCGCGTGTATGCGGGCGAGGAGGCGCCAGTCCACGATGTCCCAGCCCACCTTCATCAGCACGCCGGCAAGGGCGGCCAGCGGAATCGGCTCGGCGAACCGCCCGAGACCGAGCAGCAGCGCCAGCAGCAAGATCGCGCGCAAGGCGCCGGATACCGGCGTCGAGCCCCCAGAGCGGATATTGGTCACCGTCCCCATCGTGGCCCCGGCGCCGGGGAGCGCCCCGAAGAGCCCGGCCACGGCATTGCCGATGCCCTGGCCGATCAGTTCCCGGTCCGGGTTGTGGCGGGAGCCGGTCATCGAGTCGGCGATGATGGAGGTGAGCAGGCTGTCCACGGAGCCGAGCAGGGCGAGAATCAGCGCCGGTTCCACCGCGCCGAGCAGGAAGTCCGCAGACATGAGCGGTAATTGCAGGTCCGGCAGGCCGGTCGGAATCGGGCCGATGACAGGCGTGCCGTCCAGCCACAGCACACCCAGCAGCGTGCCCGCGATCATCGCCGCGAGGAGCCCGGGCAGGAAGCGCGCCAGCCGGCGCGGCCAGAGGAAGGCGACCGCCAGCGTGACGGCGGCGATGGCGAAGGCGCGTGCATCGATATTGCGGACCGCGTCCGGGAGCGCCGAGACCGCGCCCATCGGGCCGCCCGGAGCGATGGGCGCGCCCAGCGCCGGCAGCAGCTGGATCAGCACGATGATGATGCCGATGCCCGACATGAAGCCCGATACGACCACATAGGGCGTGTAGGCGACGAAACGGCCGATCCGCGAGAGCCCGAGCAGGATCTGCAGCAGGCCCGCCATGACGACCACAGTGAGCGCTTCGGCGAGGCTCGTCGTGTGGCTGGTGATGACGACCGCCATGACGACCGTCATCGGCGCGGTAGGCCCGGATATCTGGGATCGGGTGCCGCCGAACACGGAAGCGAAGAAGCCGACGGCGATGGCCCCGTGCAGGCCGGCGGCGGCCCCCATGCCGGACGCGATGCCGAAGCCGAGCGCCACGGGCAGCGCCACCACGGTCGAGGTGATGCCGCCGAACAGGTCCCCCCGGAATGTATCGAGGCCGTATTTCACGGGGGAAAGGTTACCTGCTGCCGCGCCGCCTGCAATCCGCTAATGTCTCCGGCGAAACCCAATGGAGGAGACCGATCCGATGCCGGATACTACTGTTCAGGTCCGCAAGCTGGCCCACGCCACCGCCGAATCGGCGCCGCTGGTCGCCGGACGGCGCGACTTCTTCAAATATCGCGACCTCGGCGTCACCGAGGCGAGCCTCGGCAGCATGCGCGCCCAGACCATGACCGCGATCCGCGGCATGACCGAGCCGACCGGCTGGCACTACCATGAGTGCGAGGGCCAGTTCGTCTATCTGCTCAAGGGCTGGGTGGACCTGGAATTCGAGACCGGCGAGACGCTGCGCATCCAGGCCGGCGAGTCGCTCTTCATTCCGGGCGGGCTGAAGCACAACGAGATCGCGACCTCGGACGACCTCGAAATCCTGGAGCTGTCCATTCCGGCGGAGATGGGCACCGTCCCCTGCGACCCGCCGGCCTGACCTGATCCGCCGGCTCAGGCACGCAGGCGGGGGAGACTGTCTTCCGGCATCCGGCCCCTGTTCATCTCTGCGAGGAGGGGCCGGACCAGTTCCGCAAAGCCGGTCGCGGCGGCGGCGTGCGGAAAGCCGGACAGGCAGAAGGAGTGGCACCCCGCGTCGATGAAGGCCTGAAGCTGGTCGGCGCACTGCCGGGGATTGCCGACGACGGCGATGCCGGCGCCGGCCCGGACCCTGGTGATCCCGGTCCAGAGATTTGGCCCGATCATCTCGCCATGCTCGCGCGCCAGTTCCTGCACGCGCCGGTTCGCCGCCGAGTTGAAGGTGTTGTCGATGATTTCCCGGCGGTTCGCATCGGTGCCGTGCGAGACCAGCCTGCGGGCCGCCGTCCAGGCCTCATCCTCCGACTCGCGGCACATGATCTGCAGGCGCATGCCGAAGCCGATCTCGTCCCCGCGCCCGAATTGCGCGGCGCGCCGGCGGATATCGACGATGTTTTCGGCGATCCGCTCCGGCGTGTCGCCCCAGAACAGGTGGACATCCGAGTGCCGGGCGGAAATGTCGGCGGCCTCGGGCGACCCGCCGCCGAGATAGAAGGGGGGATGGGGCTTCTGGTAAATCTCCGGAATGATCGAGCATGTCTTCAGGGTGTGGAAGCGGCCATCGAAGTCGATGGGCCCCGACGCCGCCCAGAGCCGCTTCATGATCGTGACTTCTTCCCCCATCAGGGCGTAGCGCTCTTCCTTGCTGTAGGGGATGCCGTCGGCCTGGAAGTCCGCTTCCGCCTGCCCGGCGATCAGGTTTATCGCGAGGCGCCCGCCGGTCATCCGGTCGAAGGTCGCCAGCATCTTGGCCTGGAGGACCGGATTGACATAGCCGGGCTTGGCCGCGATCAGCGGTTTGATCGTCTTCGTCTTGCCGGCGAGGAAGGCGGCGATGACATAGGCTTCCCAGCAGATGTTGACGACCGGGATCAGGATGTATTCGAACCCCGCATCTTCCGCGGCCAGAATGATCCGCTCCATCATTTCCGGCGACGGCGCGATTTCGGACTCCGGGTCGTGGAAGGCCGTCGTGTCGCCATTCGTCGGCAGATACCAGCCGAATTCAAGCTGCCGCATATGCCTGCCTCCTCTTCTCCGGCGCCCTGCCCCGGCGGGAACTTCCGGCCTAGCGCGCGGGGATCGGGCGCTCGCGGCGGAGCGCCCTGCCCGGACGGGCGCCGGTCGGAGCGCCGTCCGCCCAGACCGCCTCCCCGTCTACCAATACCATGCGAATGCCGTCCGCAGGAGCCATCGGGTTCTCGAAAGACGCCCGGTCGATCACGGTTTCGGGGTCGAACAGGCAGAGGTCCGCTGCCGCGCCCGGTGCCACCACGCCGCGCCCGTCAAGGCCGAACCGGTCCGCCGGCAGGCCTGTCATGCGGCGCACGGCCTCTTCCAGCGGCATCAGGCCGAGCTCGCGGCTGTAATGCCCCAGCACGCGCGGGAAGGTGCCCCAGAGGCGGGGATGCGGGCGCGGGTCGTGGGGAATGCCGTCGGACCCGATCATGGCGCGCGGGAAGCGGAGCACCCGCTGCACGTCCTCCTCCGACATGGCGAAATAGATCGCCCCGGCCGGCAACAGCCTGAGCGCCATCTCCTCGTCCGTGACGCCATGCTCGGCGGCGATGTCGGAGAGATCGCGCCCCGCCGCCTCCGGATGGGGGTCCGACCAGGTGATGAGAACACGCTCGGAATCCGCCAGGCGGTCGGGCAGCAGCACGGTTGAACTCATGGCGTAGGGATAGACGTCGAGCGATACCTGCTGCCCGGCCGCGGCAGCCTCGACGATCGGCAACGAACGGGCGGTCTTGCCGTGATGGGCGGCGCCGGACGCCTTGTGGTGCGAGAGCACGACCGCGACGCCGGCGCGCCGGCCGATTTCCAGCGATTCCTCGACCGATTCCTCCAGGAAGGCTCCTTCGTCTCGCATGTGGGTGGCGTAAAGGCCGCCGTAAGGCGCCGCCGCCTCCGTGAGCGCGACCACCTCGTCCGTCGGGGCGGCCCTGGAAGGCGGGTAGAAGAGCCCGGTCGAGAAGCCGACGGCGCCGGCCTGCATGGCCTGCTCGACTCCCGCGCGCATGGCCGCGATCTCGGCATAGTTGGCCGGCCGCCCGAGGTCCTCCACATGCTGGACGCGCAGCGTCTGGTGGCCGACCAGGAAAAGCCCGTTGACGACCGGCCGGCGGGAGTCCAGCGCCTCCAGATAGGAGGCGAATGTGGGGAAGCGGTAGTCGCTTTCGCCGCCCAGCAGGTCCATCGGCGGGGGCGGCCGGCCGTCCGGCCTGAAGGGGGCGAGCGAAATGCCGCAATTGCCGGCGACCACGGTGGTCACGCCCTGGCTTGCCTTGGCGGCCATGTCGCCGTCGAGGAGCGCGCGGTCGTCATGGGTATGCACGTCGATGAAGCCCGGCGCGACGACGAGGCCGCGCGCGTCGATCTCCTGTTCGCCCGAAGCTTCGTCCAGCGCGCCGACCTCCGTTATGCGCCCGCTGTCCACGGCGACATCGGCCCTGCACCCCGGCGAGCCCGTGCCGTCCATGACGGTTCCGCCCCGGATAACCAGATCGTGGCGCATGTCCGTTCCTCCTCCCGCCTGTCGCTGGCGCCCTCTCTACCATGCGCGTAAGGTCGCCGGAAAATCTGGGGGGCGCTCCACACATGGGCACACGCGCGATCGGCGAGGTCGCCATTCACCGGGTCGAGGAAAACGCCGGTCCTTCCTTCCTGCCGGGCCAGCTCTATCCGGACTGGACGCCGGACCACCTGAAGAAGCACCGGGAATGGATGGTGCCGCGCGCCTTCCATGAGCGCAGCGGCAGGCTGATGATGAGCCTGCACAGCTGGCTCCTGCGCACGCCGCGCCACACGATCCTGGTCGACACCTGCGTCGGCAACCACAAGGCCCGCTCGCGCAAGATGTGGAACGATCTCGACACGCCCTGGCTCGACCGGCTGAAGACGGCCGGGGTGGCCCCGGAGGAGGTGGATTTCGTCCTCTGCACCCACCTGCATACCGACCATGTCGGCTGGAACACCAGGCTGGAAGACGGGCGCTGGGTCCCGACCTTCCCGAATGCGAAATACCTGATCGGCAAGATCGACTACCAGTACCGCACGCAGCGGCTGGAGCTCTTTCCCGACGAGGAGCCGATGGACGGCGCCTTCGCCGACAGCGTGCTGCCCGTGGTGGAGGCGGGGCAGGCGGTCATGGTCGAGGACGGCTACCGGATCGACGAGGCGATGACGGTCGAGGCCGCGCCCGGCCACACGCCCGGCCATGTCACCATGGCGCTCGAGTCCGGCGGCGAGGAAGCGCTGTTCGTCGGCGACATCATGCACCACCCGATCCAGATCTACGAACCGCACTGGAACTCGTCCTTCTGCGAGTGGCCGGAGCATGCCGCGGTCACCCGGCGCCGCGTGCTGGAGCGGGTGGCGGATACGCCGGCGCTGCTGATGCCGGCGCATTTCCCGGACCCGTCCTGCGGCCATGTGCTGAGCGCCGGCGACAGCTTCCGGTTCCGCTTCGCCGACTGAGCGCCGGCCGCGCCGACCCTTATCCCGATGCCCGCCTCGCCGAATGCCGGCCGCTATCCCTGGGTCGTCTGCTTCACGTCGCTGCTGCTGGTCTTCTTCGGCCAGGGCGCGATGTTCGTGCTGAATGTGGAGCTGAAGCCGATTGCGGAAGACATGGGCTGGCCGCGCGAGCTGCCTTCGCTCGGCTACACCACGGCCTTCTTCGGCGCCGGGATCGGGGCGCTCTATTTCGGCCCGCTTTCGGAACGCCTCGGCATGGGCAATGTGGCGCTGATCGGCGCGCTCTCGATCGGCTCCGGCACCTTCCTCGCCGGCTATGTCGAGACTCCGGCGCAGCTGATGCTGATCTTCGGCGTGCTGATCGGCCTGCTTGGCAATGCCTGCATGTTCGCGCCGCTGATGGCCCATGTCATGCGCTGGTTCGACCGCAATCGGGGTCTGGCGCTCGGCATCGCGACGGCCGGGCAGAGCGTCGGCGGCGCGATCTGGCCCTATGTCATCACCTGGCTCGACGGGACGGTCGGCTGGCGCGACACGTTCCACATTTACGGCCTTTTATGCTTCACGATCATGGTGCCGCTGACGCTGCTGCTGCGCCGTCCGGCACCGTCGGCGGCTTCGGCCGGTCCGCGCCACGCCACGCCTGACGGCCGCGCCTTCGGACTGCCGGGCGGGGTCGCGACGGCAGTCTTGTGCGCGGCAATCGTCGGCTGCTGCATCCCGATGTCGATCCCGCTCGTCCACCTCAAGGCCTACGGCACCGACCTCGGCCTCGCGCCGCAGGCGGCTGCGGCGGCGCTCTCGATGGCGCTGTTCGCCAGCCTGACCTCGCGCATTCTCGGCGGTGTGCTGGCGGACCGTATCGGCGGATTGAAGACGTTGCTGATCGGCTCGGTCATCCAGTGCGCGATGCTGGCCGTCATCTCGCAGGCCCGCGAGATGTGGACGCTCTACGCCGCCTGCATCGTCTTCGGCCTCGGCTATGGCGGCATCATCGGCATGTATGCCTATATCGTGCGGGAGTATTTCCCGCCGGCAGGCGCTACCCGGCGAATCGCCTGGATCTTCCTGTTCGGCACCATCGGCATGGCGGCCGGCGGCTGGCTCGGCGGCCGGCTGTTCGACGCCACGGGCAGCTACGAGGCGGCCTTCCTGCTGGGCGCGGCGGTCAACGCGGTGCAGCTCGTCATCGTCGCCGCCCTCCTCATCCGCGCCCGCCCCGCCGCAATGCTGGCGGCGGCCTAAAGGTGCTTCTGAGGGCTGGCCCTCGAAGTGAAATGGGGACTACCATGCCGTCGCCCGGTCCGGAGCCCCCTTTTCAGGCGCCGGGCGGGATGCGCGGTTGCTGAAGAGGAGGAAACGGAATGGCGAGCGTCACCATCAACGGTGAAGCCCGGACGCTGGACGGACCGGACGACACCGTCCTGTTGTGGGCCCTGCGCGACATGGCGGGCCTGACGGGAACCAAATACGGGTGCGGGGCCGGCCTTTGCGGTGCCTGCACGGTGCATGTGGACGGCAAGGCCGAGAAGTCCTGCATGGTGACCGTGGGCGACGTGGCCGGCAAGTCGGTCACCACCATCGAGGGCCTCTCCGCCGACGGCAGCCATCCGGTCCAGGTCGCATGGCGCGAGCTGCATGTGCCGCAATGCGGCTTCTGCCAGACCGGGCAGATCATGCAGGCCGCGAGCCTGCTGGCCGAAAACCCGAAGCCGAGCGACCGGGAAATCCTGGACGGCATGGCCGACAATATCTGCCGCTGCGGCTGCTATGAGCGCATCGTCTCCGCGGTGCGGCTCGCATCCACGGGAGTCTAGGCCATGCTGCACATGATGGAACAAGCGATCCTGGGCGCGCCCGTCCGCGAGGCGGCGAAGCTCGCCTTCGCCAATGTCTCGCGCCGGCGTTTCCTGCAGGGCTCGGCGGCCGGCTTCGCCGTCGCCGCCTTCGCCTCGACGGCCGAGGGCTTCGCGCGCTACAAGACCGGCGGCGACTTCATGGCGAACGGCCTGCGCTACGACCCGCACATCTTCGTCTCCATCGATCCCGACGGCACGGTGACCATCGTCGCCCACCGCTCGGAGATGGGCACCGGCTCGCGCACCTCGCTGCCGATGGTGCTCGCCGACGAGATGGGCGCCGACTGGGGAATGGTGAAGATTGTCCAGGCGGAAGGCGACGAGGAGAAATACGGCAACCAGGACACGGACGGGTCGCGCTCCATGCGCCACCACATCCAGTCCATGCGCCAGATGGGCGCCTCGGTCCGCCACATGCTCGCCAATGCCGCCGCCGAGAAATGGGGCGTGGACGCCTCGCAGGTCAAGGTCGGCGTGCATGAGGTCACGGGCGGCGGCAACAGGGCCGGCTTCGGCGAGCTCGCCGAGGCGGCGATGAAGCAGCCCGTGCCGGAGTTCGAGGCGCTCTCCTTCAGGGACGAGTCCGAGTTCCGCTATATCGGCAAGGGCAGGATCGGCATCTACGACCTGCACGACATCACCACGGGCAAGGCCGTTTACGGCGCCGACGTGATGCTGCCGGGCATGAAGGTGGCGGCCGTCGCCCGCCCGCCCGTGGTGGGCGCGGAGGCGAAGAGCTACGACGCCAGCGCGGCCATGGCCGTTCCGGGCGTCGAGCATGTCGTGCCGCTGCCGGCCTCGATCATGCCGGCCAAGTTCGCTCCGCTCGGCGGCGTCGCCGTCGTGGCCTCCAACACCGATGCGGCGATCAAGGGCCGCGACGCGCTGGAGGTCCAGTGGGGCGACAGCCCGCATGGCGGCTACACGTCTTCGTCCTATCTGGACGAGATGCGCGCGACGGCGAAGAAGCCGGGCAAGGTGTTCCGGGCCGAAGGCGATGCGGCGGCGGCCTTTGCCGGCGCGGCGAAGACCTTCGGGCAGGAATACAGCCAGGCGCACATGGCGCATGCGATGATGGAGCCGCCGGCGGCGGTCGCCAGCGTCGCGGACGGCAAGTGCGAAATCTGGGCGCCTGTGCAGTCCCCCTTCGGCGCGCGCGGCGATGTCGCGGCGGCGCTGGAGATGGACGTCGCCGACGTGCGCGTGAACGTGACCCTGCTCGGCGGCGGGTTCGGCCGGAAGTCCAAATGCGACTTCGTGATCGAGGCCGCGCTGCTCAGCAAGAAGCTGGGCATGCCGGTCAAGGTGCAGTGGACGCGCGAGGACGATATCCGGCACAGCTTCTACCACACCACCTCGGTGGAGCGGATCGAGGTGGCGCTGGACGCCGAAAACAAGGTGACGGGCTGGCGGCACAACTCGGTGGCGCCGTCGATCCTGTCCACCTTCGCGCCGGACAGCGGCCACCAGTTCTTCATCGAGAGCGGGATGGGGCATGTCGATATCCCCTTCGAAATCCCGAACCTCTCGGTCGAGAACGGCCCGGCGATGGCGCACACCCGCATCGGCTGGTTCCGCTCGGTCTCGAACATTCCGCGCGCCTGGGCGGTGCAATCCTTCGCCTCCGAGCTGGCGGCCGAACTCGGCCGGGACGACCTGGAGGTGATGCTGGAGCTGATCGGTTCCGACCGGAAGCTCGACCCGCCGAAGCAGGGCTTCCCGGAGGACTTCTGGGACTATGGCGAGGTGTATGACGAGTATCCGATCGACACCATGCGCCTGAAGAACGTCCTGAAGCTGGCCGCCGAGAAGGGCGGCTGGGGCAGGGAGATGCCGGCCGGCGAGGGCCTGGGGCTAGCCGTACACCGCTCCTTCGTCACCTATGTGGCGGCCTGCACCCGCGTGAAGAT
>JAPOZD010000443.1 GCA_026706245.1 Alphaproteobacteria bacterium | reverse complement strand
ACAAGGAAGTGGAGATCGAGATCGAGGCGGTGCCGGTCGGTGTTGAAATCATGGCGCCGCCCGGCATGGAGGAGTTGACCAGCCAGTTGCAGAGCATGATCGGCAACCTGGGCTCCGGCAGGAAGCGCACCATGCGCATGAAAATCAAGGATGCCTTCAGGCGGCTCAGGGAGCAGGAAGCGGCCAAGCTTATCAACGAGGATGAGGTGAAGGCCCAGGCCCTCGAGGCGGTGGAGCAGACCGGCATCGTCTTCCTCGACGAGACCGACAAGGTGGCCAAGCGCAGCAACGCGGTGGGCGCCGATGTATCCCGGGAGGGCGTGCAGCGCGACCTCCTGCCGCTCATCGAAGGCTGCACGATATCCACCAAGTACGGCATGATCCGGACCGATCACATCCTGTTCATCGCCTCGGGCGCCTTCCATGTCTCCAAGCCCTCGGACCTCATTCCCGAACTGCAGGGCCGGTTGCCGATCCGGGTGGAGCTTCAAGCGCTCACCGCGGAGGATTTCGAGCGCATCCTGGTGGAGCCGGATGCCTCGCTCACCGAGCAGTACCAGGCGCTCCTGGGAACGGAAAGCCTGGCCATCGAGTTCACGACGGACGGGCTGGAACGCATCGCCCAGCTCGCCTGCCAGGTCAACGAGAACACCGAGAACATCGGCGCCCGGCGGCTGCATACGGTGATGGAACGGCTGCTTGACGAAGTGTCGTTTTCGGCCGGTGACACTCACGACGAGCCCGTGCGCATCGACGCCGCCTATGTCGACAAGCACCTGGAGGCCCTGGTCGAAGACCAGGACCTGTCTCGATACATCCTTTGAGTGACTCGTCCGCCAAGGCGGTCAATGTCGTGCGACCTTCCAACGTCACCTACCGCAAGCGCAGCAAGACCCTGGTGCTGGAGTACGGCGCGGCCTGTTCGGAACTTTCCGCGGAACTCTTGAGGGTGTATTCGCCCTCGGCGGAGGTGCGCGGTCACAGTCCGGAGCAGAAACGCCTGCAGACCGGCAAGAAGCAGGTCGCCATCACGGCGATCGAACCGGTGGGCAATTACGGCGTCCGCCTCACCTTCGACGACGGCCACGACACGGGCATCTATGCCTGGGATTACCTCAAGGATCTAGCCGATCATCGGGACCGGTACTGGCAGGACTACCTGGCTGATCTGAAAGCCGCCAACGCCTCACGTTTGCCCGCCATCCCCGTGGGCCATTTCACGCCCGGAAAGTCCTGACTCTCATCCATCCGGGTTCCGGGCTCCCGGGGCAGGTGAGCATTGGCGATCAAGGGGAGTAAACTCCGGCCCATGAGCGACGCGGAACACAGCGCCGGCTTCGGCGACCGCAAGGTGAGTCCGGAGGAGAAAACCCGCCTGGTGGGGGGTGTGTTCGACTCCGTGGCGCATCGCTACGACCTGATGAACGATCTGATGTCGTTGGGCAGTCACCGGCTGTTGAAGCGGCTGACGGTGGAAATGGCGGGGCTGCGCGAGGGCCAGCGGGTGCTCGATCTTGCCGGCGGTACCGGAGACCTTGCCCGGCTGGCGGCGGCGCTGGTGGGTGAGCGGGGCGCTGTGGTGCTAGCCGATATCAACGCGTCCATGCTCGCGGCGGGGCGGGACCGTCTGATCGATTCCGGAATGGCGGGGGTACAGTACTGTCGGGCGGAGGCGGAGGCGTTGCCCTTCGCCGCAGACCGCTTCGATTGCGCGCTGGTCGGCTTCGGCCTGCGCAACTTCACCGACAAGCAGGCGGCGCTGGGAGAGATAAAGCGAGTGCTCAGGCCCGGTGGCGTGCTGCTGGTGCTGGAGTTTTCGAAGCCGGTCAACCCGGTGCTCGAAGGGCTGTCCGCGGGATGGCAGAGCGTCTGGCCGGCCGTCGGGCGGCTGGTCGCCGGCGACGGCGGCAGCTACCGGTATCTCGTGGAGTCGATTCGTCGGCATCCTTCCCAGGAGGCGCTGAAGCTGATGATGGAAGATGCCCGATTCGACGATGTGGAGTTCCACAACCTGCTGGGCGGCGTTGTGGCCATTCACCGGGGAGTGGGTTGATATGAGCCTCGGTTCCGATCTTGAGTC
>JAPOZD010000211.1 GCA_026706245.1 Alphaproteobacteria bacterium | reverse complement strand
CATCGTGCGGGCCGATACGGATTACGTTTACATCGACCGCGGGCTGCAGGTGGGCGATCGCATCTGCATCACCCCCATGGAGCAGCCGCTGCCCGGCATGCCGGTGCGCACCTCGTGAGCGGGCAATCCCCGTTTCCAATCGCGAACCCGGGCCGCGGCGGCATCATCGGCTGGTTCGCCCACAACCACGTGGCGGCGAACCTGCTGATGTTCTTCATCATCGCGCTAGGCCTCTACGGCGCGTTCACCGTCACCGTGGAGACATTCCCGAAGTTCGAATTCGACACCATCGAGGTGCAGGTCCCCTACCGCGGCGCGGCGCCGGCGGAAGTGGAAGAAGGGGTGGTCATCAAGATCGAGGAAGCGATCCAGGACATCGAGGGCATCAAGCAGGTTTTCGGCTATGCACGGGAAGGCAACGGCCGGGTCAGTATCGAGGTGCGCGACGGATTCGACCCCGCCACGGTCCTCGACGAGGTGAAGCTGGCGGTAGACAGCATCTTCACCTTCCCCGTGGAGACCGAACGTCCCATCATCAGCAAGGCCAAGTTCCGCCGGGAGGCGATCACCGTGCAGGTCTCCGGGGACATCGACGAGCGGGACATGAAGAACCTCGCCGAGCGCATCCGCGACGAAATCACGGCACTGGACGAGGTGAGCTACGCCGAAGTGCGCGGCTCCCGCCCGTTCGAGATCTCGGTGCATATCCCGGAGATCACCCTGCGCCAGTACGGCCTCACCCTCGACCAGGTGGCCCTGGCTATCCGCGCCTGGTCGGTGGACCTGCCCGGCGGCAGCATCCGTTCCGACGGCGGCGACATACGCCTGCGCACCAAGGGGCAGGCGTACACCGGCGAGGAGTTCGAACGGATCGTGCTGATCTCCCGGGAAGACGGCACCCGCATCCGGCTCGGCGACATCGCAACGATCGAAGACGGCTTCGCCGAGACCGAGTCCTACGCCTTCTTCAACGGCAGACGCAGTTTCGGCATCGCGGCGATGAGCACGGAGGACGAAAACGAGCTCGACGTCACAGCCGCGGTCCGGGCCTGGGTCGAGGAAGCCTCCGCCACCATGCCCGCGGGCGTGAAGCTGGAGACCTGGGGCGACGTCAGCCAGCACCTGGACAGCCGCATGAACATGATGTTCAAGAACATGTTCATCGGCGCCATCCTGGTGTTCGCCATACTGGGCCTGTTCCTGCACCTGAAGTTCGCCTTCTGGGTGATCGTCGGCCTGCCGGTCGCCTTCCTCGGCGCGCTGATGATGCTGCCCCTGCCCGCCATCGACATCAGCATAAACGTGATCAGCGTCTTCGGATTCATCCTGGTGCTCGGCATCGTGGTCGACGATGCCATCGTGGTCGCGGAGTCCGTGTATGCGGAGACCGAACGCGAGGGTTATTCCACCGCCAACATCGTCGCCGGGGCACGGCGCGTCGCCGTACCCGCGACTTTCGGCGTTCTGACCACCATCATGGCTTTTCTGCCCATGCTGTTCACGGGCGGCGCGCTGTCCGCAATGACCGGCTCGGTGGGCTGGGTGGTGGTGCTGTGCCTGGCGTTCTCGCTGGTGGAGTCCAAACTCATACTGCCCTCACACCTGGCCATCATGCGCTCTTCCCACGTCTCCGGCGGCGGCAAGGGGCCCGCCGAGGTGGTCGATCGCTGGTTGAAGGATTTCATCGAGCGCCGCTACAAGCCAATGCTGAACCTGGCGATCCGTCACCGTTACACGACGCTCGCGCTGTTCCTGGGCCTTTTGATCCTCACCGTGAGCCTCGTGCTCGGCGGCAAGGTGCGTTACGCCTTCTTCCCCGACGTCGAGCAGGACATGCTGGCGGCGAACCTCGAACTCTATGACGGCGCTCCCGAATCGCTGGTCGCCGGCGTGGTGGAACGCATGAGCGGCGCCCTGGAGCGGGTCAACGATCAACTCAAGGCCGAGACGGGCATGGAAGAGGACATCGTCAAGAACGTGTTCGCCTACATTCGCGATGGCCGCTTCGGATTCTTCTTCGTGGAGCTGGCGGGCGGCGAGGAACGCGAAGTGACCCCACAGGTCGTTGAGCAGCGCTGGCGCAGCGAGGTCGGGGA
>JAPOZD010000250.1 GCA_026706245.1 Alphaproteobacteria bacterium | reverse complement strand
CCGTCTGATTAGGATTATTGCCATGTTGGAGAACTTGAAGAACGCGTTCCGGGAAGCGGTGGACAACTTCAACCGCGAACTGAGGCGCGAAGGGGTAACCGAAACGGTCGACGGACTCCTGAAGGGGATGGAAAAGGAGACCGTGGCCGCCAAGGCGGGACTCGAGTCGCTGAAGGAACAGCTCAACGTCGCGCGCAAGCGGGCGGCCGCCGAGGGCCGGGAAGCCGAGGTGTGCCGGCGCCGCGAAGAGTTGGCGCGCAAGATCGGCGACACGGAGACTGCCGACATCGCCGCGCAGTTCGCCGGGAAGCACGACAATCGGCAGCGCGTGCTCTCCGACAAGGCAAAGGCCATCGAAGCCGAGATCCGCCTGCGCGAATCCGAATACGCAGAGATGATCCAGCAGATCAGGAAGGCGCGCGCCAACCGCGACTCGATGGCCGCGACGGCCGGGCGGACGCAGGCGCGGGGCTCGATCAACCGTTCCGACGACCTCTTCGGCGAGCTGGACCGCATGGCCGACCGGATCACGGGCAACGAGGACCACGCCGGGGCGGCGGAAGACCTCTTCGATGACGGTCCCGAATTCGACGAGACGCTGCGGCGGGCGCGGCGGGAGGAGGTCGCCGACGCCCGGCTCGAGGAGTTGAAGCGGCGCATGGGAAGGAAGTAGATTGCGGTCATGGAAAACTGGATCGGTGTAGCTATCTGGATCGTGCTGGGCGGATGCATCGGCCTGGCGATGAAGGCTGTCATCAAGCTCCCCAAGACGACGCCCGGACACTCGCGCCTGCTCTTCACGCTGGGGGCCTTCGCCGCATGCATCGGCGGGATGCTGGGCGTCGGGATCGCCGAGTTCGACAACCCGGTGGCCCTGAGCCTGGGCGGGATGGCGGGCGCGGTCATCTTCGCCGCGCTAATGACGGGGATCTACCGCTGGGGGATCAAGGGGCTCACCTAGCGGCCCGTGGACAGAATCCCCCCGGCATTCGACCGGCGATGCATCCGGCCTGGACGCTTCGCCCCGCGTTCCACAGATGTAAAGATAAGTTTACATTATGTCATGTGCAGTATACATCTGACGCCTTCAGGGCTGCGCTCTGCGTTGCTCCTCAGCCCAATAGCGTATGTGGACGCCCCCAAGTGGACAAGCCAGGGTTCGGAACCGAGTCGATGGCATTCTGGTCAGGTACTGTCGTATGTCCGGCCTCTTGAGATGCGGCTCTTGTTGGCCGCAGGCCCGTATGGTGTTCGTGAGATCGGATCCAAAACGCTGCAACGGGCTCGCAGGCCCTGCGCTATTGACTGGTTTTTCCGACCCCGTCTTGCTGACTGTTTGCCCTTACCTCGTTCGTGCGTCCTGCCTGCCCGCTTCTCCCGGCAGCTTCTTCTCTTTCGCTTCTCTCCTTTCGTTCGCCGCTCAGGCAGCGGCGTGAACCCGGTAGGTCTCGCCTTTCGTGGCCAGCGCCCAGACCGTCCGTGCCGTCCGGTTGGCGAGCGCCACCGCGACCACCTTCTTCGGCTTGCGCGCCAGCATCCCGGCCAGCCACGGATCCGTGATCTCGCGGCGCCGACTCGCCTGCTGGACGACCGCCATGGCTCCCGTGACCAGGAGCCGTCTCAAGTCTCGCTGGCCCATCTTCGATATCCTGCCCAGCCTCGGCTTGCCACCGGTTGTGTGCTGCCGGGGCACGAGGCCCAGCCAGGCCGAGAAGTCGCGCCCGCGCCGGAAGCTCTCCATCGGCGGGGCGAAGGCCTGGATGGCCAGGGCTGTGATCGGTCCGACTCCCGGGATCGTCATCAGCCGGGCCGTCTCTTCGTTCTCCTTCGCGCTCATCCGGATCTTCCGGTCGAGTCCGTCGATCTTCTCATCAAGCTCGGCGATCCGCCCGAGCAGCAGGCGGGCCAGCTCGACGACCGCCATGGGCAAGCCACAGTCCCCGTCCTCGATCACCCCGGCCAGCTGCCCGATCCGGGCTCTGCCCTGCGGAGCCACGACTCCGAACTCGGCGAGATGCCCCCGAAGCGCGTTGATCGTCTGCGTGCGCTGGCCCACCAGCAGGTCCCGGGTGCGAAAGAGCATCCCCTGCGCCTGCTGCGCCTCGGTCTTGACCGCCACGAAGTGCATGG
>JAPOZD010000355.1:1833-2158 GCA_026706245.1 Alphaproteobacteria bacterium | reverse complement strand
CATGACCTATCGTGACGCATCGTGCCGCGCGCTATGCTGGCCGGGACATCCGTGTGGAAGGGGGAGACGGGGACATGGCGGGAATGCTGGCGGGCAAGGCGGCGCTGATTACCGGGGGCGCGAACGGCATCGGGCGGGCGACGGCGCTGCTCTTCGCTGAGGAGGGCGCGCGGGTGGCCGCAGCCGACCTCAACCTCGAAGGCGCGGAGGAGACGGCCGCCATGATCCGCGAGGCGGGCGGAGAAGCCATCGCGCTCTCTGTCGAGGTCAGCGACGCGGAGCAGGTCGAGGCGATGGTGGATGCGACCGTAGAGGCCTTCGGGCG
>JAPOZD010000355.1:0-1823 GCA_026706245.1 Alphaproteobacteria bacterium | reverse complement strand
GGATCGACTGCGCCTTCAACAATGCCGGCATCGCGCCCATCAATGTCGGCAACAACGCCAAACGGACCCACAGCTGGTCGGAGGAAGGCTTCGACCGGATGATCGAGGTCAACCTCAAGGGCGTGTGGCTCTGCATGAAAAGCGAGATCGGGCGGATGCTGGAGACGGGCGGCGGGGCTATCGTCAACACCTCCTCCATCGCGGGGCTCGCGGGCCTGCCGACCTCGTCGGGCTATGTGGCAGCCAAGCACGGCGTCTCCGGACTCACCCGCACTGCCGGCATCGAATACGCCACCGACAATATCCGCGTGAACGCCGTCTGCCCTGGCTTCATCGCCACCGACATGACCCGCGAGGTCATGTCCCGGCGCGGCAACGAGATCATGGCCCTGGTGCCGGCGCGGCGGATGGGAGAGGCGCGGGAGATCGCGGAGATGGTCTGCTGGCTCTGCTCGGACCGCTCGGGCTTCGTCACGGGCGCAACCTACAATGTCGATGGCGGCTACATGGCGTCCTGACGGACGGAACGGGGGAGTCGAGGACATGGCGGGAATGCTGGCGGGCAAGACGGCGCTGATTACCGGGGCCGGAAACGGCATCGGGCGCGCGACGGCGATGCTGTTCGCCAAGGAGGGCGCGCGGGTGGCCGCCGCCGACCTCAATCTCGAAGGAGCGGAGGAGACCGCCGCCACGATCCGCGAGGCGGGCGGCGAGGCGGTGGCGCTTGGCGGCGGGGGGGGCGAGGCGGAACAGGTCGAGGCGATGCTGGATGCGGCGGCTGAAGCCTTCGGGCGGATCGACTGCGCCTTCAACAATGCCGGCATCGGGCCGGCCAATCTCGACCATTTCGGCCGGCGCACCCATGAATGGACCGAGGACGGCTTCGACCGCATGATCGCCGTCAACCTCAAGGGTGTGTGGCTCTGCATGAAGGGCGAGATCGAGCGGATGAAGGCGGACGGGGGCGGCGGGGCCATCGTCAACACCTCGTCGGTCGCCGGCCTGCTCGGCCTGCCGGGCGGCAGCGCCTATGTGGCGGCCAAGCACGCTGTCTCGGGGCTGACGCGTACCGCCGGCATCGAATACGCCTCGGACGGCATCCGCGCGAACGCCGTCTGTCCCGGCTATATCGCCACCGACATGACGCGCGAGGTGCGCGCCCGGCGCGGCAACGAGCTCATGAACCGGGTGCCGGCGCGGCGCATGGGCGAAGCGCAGGAGATCGCCGAGATGGTCTGCTGGCTCTGCTCCGAGCGCTCCAGCTACGTCACCGGCGCCACCTACAATGTCGATGGCGGCTACGTGGCGTCGTGACCGAAGAAAGGCGCGAAGGCCGGGCCGTCACCGTCTCCGACCGGCAGGCGCTGGCGCCGTTCCGCGTCTTTGCCCGGCAAGTCCGGGGGTGAGAACGCCGCCTCGCCTTGACAACAGGGGAAGCCCCCGGCTAACCGGGTTACAAAGGCGTCACCGGGCTTTGCTCCTATAAGCGCCGGGTAAGCTGGAGCGGCAGGTACCATGCCGACCTCGACAGGTTTGGACCCGCAGATTGCGGCGCGGCAGCGATGGATGGGCGTTCTCGCCAGGGCGGAAGACGGCGCGCTCGAAGCCGCCTGGGCGTCTCTGGCCGAACGGCCCGAATACCGGGTCCTGCGAGCGCCGGAGACCGGACTCGTCATGGTGCGCGGGCGCATGGGCGGCACGGGAAGCGCCTTCAACATGGGCGAGATGAGCGCCACGCGCTGCGCCGTGCAGCTGGAGGGCGGCACGGTCGGCATCGCCTGGGTCGCCGGGCGCGGCGCCCGCCATGCTGAGCTGGCGGCGGC
>JAPOZD010000128.1 GCA_026706245.1 Alphaproteobacteria bacterium | reverse complement strand
CTCGTAGAGCAGGACGTCGCGGTCGGTCACGAAACTCAACACCGGCGCATGCACGACGATGTAGTCCGCGCCCCCGGCCTCGGCATGGCGGGCCAGATCGATGACCGTATCCATGTTCTGGTCGGAGCAGGACATGACGGTGCCGGCGCCCGTGCCGTGCGTTGCATCGACCGCAATCTCGAAGGCGCGCTTGCGCTCCTCGACCGACATCGAGAAGTATTCGCCCTGTTTCCCGGAAATGAACAGCCCGTCGATGCCGAGGTCTTCGACCCAGTGGCGGATATTGGACCGCATGCCCGCCTCGTCTATCGACAGGTCTTCCCGGAAGGGTTGCAGGGCGGCGGCCCAGATCCCTTTCATGCGGGCGCGCGCATGTTCCTTGGCTTCATTCCGGCGATAGTCCATGGCCCGCGTTCTCCGAATGATGTGTCCGGCCGCGCGGTGCCAGTATGCGTCCGATATCGACGCTCGACAATGAAGTGCCGGTGCGCCGTTGTCCGGCGGCCGCAATGCGAGGGCCGCCGGACAACAGCCATGCGGTGCGGGCTGTCAGAACGCCGCGTCGCGTCCCTCTGCCTTGGCGACCTCGCGGGCGTTGGGGTTGACGGAGGGGCGGAACGGCATTTCGCACACTTCTGCCGCCACCGGCTGTCCCGGCTCGTCGGCGTAGCAGTCCGGCAGCCACACGGCGTATTCGGTGCCGACGCCGGACCTCTCCACCGGCACATAGCCCATGGATATGTTGCAGCCGAGTTCCGGCGAGTACCAGGGCGAGGTGAGGTAGCCGACCGGCTCGCCGCCGCCCGGTTCCGACACCAGCCAGAAGTCGGGCGCATAGTCGTCGATGGGCTTGCCGCCCATGCGCAGGCCCACAAGCTGCTGGCGCCAGGACGGATTGCCGGCTTCCATCTCCGCCCGCATCCGCTCCAGGGCCGCCCTGCCGATATAGTCGGCGGTCTTCTTGCGCGGCACCTGGTAGCCGAGATTGCATTGGAAGGGGTTGGTCTCGTGGTCGAGGTCCTGGCCCCAGGAAAGGATGCCGGCGGCAATGCGGCGCTGGTGGCCGGGCGCAATCACCATCAGCTTGTGCGCCTTGCCGGCTTCCAGCACTGCTTCCCACATGGCATTGGCATGCAAGGTCGCGTCGCGCAGATAGATTTCGTAGCCCTTTTCGCCCGAGAAGCCGGACTGCGAAATGACAACGGCGCAGCCGCCCACTTCAGCCTCCATGATACCGTAGAACGGAATCTCGCGGATCGCGGGCCCGACAAGGTCCGTCATCAGCGCTTCCGACTTCGGACCCTGAATCTGCACCGGGCAGACGTCGATTTCGTCGATCTCGACATTCATGCGCGCGCCGGTATTGACGCCCTGCAGCCAGAACAGGATGTCGCTGTCGGAAAGCGAGAACCAGAATTCGTCCTCGGCCAGCCGCAGCAGCACCGGGTCGTTGAGGATGCCGCCCTTCTCGTTGCAGAGGATGACGTATTTGCCGTGCATCGGCTGGATGCGGCTGGCATCGCGGGTGATGACGTAGTTCACGAAGCGCTCGGCGTCCGGGCCCTTCACGCGGATCTGCCGCTCGACCGCGACATTCCACATGGTCACATGCTTGGTCAGCGCCTCGTATTCCACGGACGCGCCGCCGTCCTCCGGGCGCACATAACCGCGCGGATGATAGACGCGGTTATAGACCGTCGCCCGCCAGCAGCCGGCCTCGTGGCTCAGATGCCAGTAAGGCGACTTGCGCACCCGGGTCGAGATCAGCAGTTCCGTCTTCGTCGGCCCGCTCTGGCGCAGGTTGTAGGGCACGACGCGGTCGGACTGATCGACGCTTGTCGCCTGTTCCCTGCAGTAGCGGGAATCGAGGCTCGGGGAATTGTCGAGGGGCATGGGCTTCGCGCCTCCGCAGCAGGGACAGGAATCCCAGAATCGGCGCGGAGTCCGGGGCGGATGCGCCCGTTCGCGACGATTTTCGCGGTATGTGCGACAGAATTTTGCTTCCGGAGCGCCGGAACCGATTGACAAGCCGGCAACGCGGCGGCATTTGCAGCTTTAGCGTCATATTGCCGGAGTCGGCCCATGGCTGTCGAGGTGACGCTCCTGCCCATTCCGAACTTCTCCCTTTCGAGTTTCGCGGCGCTGGTCGAGCCCCTTCGCCTTGCGAACTACGTTGCGGAACGCCCGCTCTACAGCTGGCGGGTCGTAACGCCGGAAGGCGTGCCGGTGCGCTCCAGCTGTGGCGTGGCGGTGGCGGCGGACGAGCCGGCCGAGCGCATCCGAAGACCGGAGAACATCGTAGTCTGCGGCGGCGTGGACGGCTGGGCCTATGAGGATCAGGCCGCGCTTGCGCTGCTGCGCCGCTGGGCGCGCGACGGCGCATATGTGGGCGCGGCATGCACCGGGGCCTATGTGCTGGCGCGGGCCGGCCTGTTGCGGGACAGGCGCTGCACCATCCACTGGGAGAGCCTCGACGGGTTCGCCGAACGGTTCCCGGATATCGACCTGCGTGCGGCGCTGTTCGAGATCGACCGCGACCGGTTCACCTGCACCGGCGGCGAGGCGGCCTGCGACATGGTCCTCCAGGACATCGCCTGGCGTCACGGCGGGGACATCATGGCGGCGGTGGCGGGACAGCTCCTGCATGACCGCGTGCGCAGCGGGCGCGACGAACGCTACCTGCCGCACCAGGCGTGGCTGCGCACCAGCCATCCCGTGCTGGTCAAGGCGTTGACGGCCATGGCCGCCAATCGGGAAGAGCGCCTTTCCCTGGTCGAGATCGCCCGGGAGGCCAATGTTTCGCCGCGCCAGCTCGAGCGGCTGTTCCGGCGCTATCTCGATTCGACGCCGGCGCGCTGGTATCTGCGGATGCGGCTGACGCGGGCGCGCCAGTTGCTGATCGAGACGCAAATGCCGGTGACCTGGATCGCGGTCGCCTGCGGCTTCGGCTCGACCTCGCATTTCTCCAAGAACTACCGCCAGTTCTTCGGCGTCTGCCCGCGCGAGGAACGGCGCCAGCGGCGGGCCGCGCGCGACTCCGCTGCCGCGCCGCCGGTGAGCCGCGCGGCATAGAGCACTGCTCGACCCGGCGTTTTCCCGCACGGGTTGCCATCGCCGCTCCACTATCTGCTGTCCGCCTGCCGTTACCCTGGGCGGACGTGTCGGGCTATGCTCCAGTGAAACCGGCCCGCTATGGAGGACTGAAGAGCCCATGCCTTACGCAACGAC
Organism: Alphaproteobacteria bacterium; assembly: GCA_026706245.1. Lineage (GTDB taxonomy): Bacteria > Pseudomonadota > Alphaproteobacteria > Bin95 > Bin95 > Bin95. Next base: position 18,053 of record JAPOZD010000128.1, on the reverse strand, counting down.
CGATGACGGGGTGCGCCTGTATTACGAGGAGGCCGGGTCGGGGACGCCGGTCGTCTTCGTGCATGAATTCGCGGGCGACATGCGCTCCTGGGAGCCGCAGATGCGGCACTTTGCGCATCGCTACCGCGTGCTCGCCTACAATGCGCGTGGCTATCCGCCCTCCGAGGTGCCGGAAGACCCGGCCAAATATAGCCAGACGCGCGCCGCGGACGACATCGCCGCCGTCATGGACGCCGCCGGCATCGACCGGGCGCATATCTGCGGGCTGTCCAAGGGCGGGTTCGCCACCTTGCATTTCGGTTTCCGCCATGCCGAGCGCGCGATCTCCCTGGTCGTGGCCGGCTGCGGCTACGGAGCGGAGCCGGACAAGCGGGCGCAGTTCAAGGCCGAGGCCGAGGCGACGGCGCAGCTGATCGAACGGGACGGCATGGATGCGTTCGCCGATATCTACTCGAAGGGCCCGACCCGGGTGCAGTTCGAGAACAAGGACCCGCGCGGCTGGCGCGAGTTCCGCGACCAGCTTGCCGAACATTCGCAGGTGGGCGCGACCGCCACCTTGCGCGGCCTCCAGGCGAAGCGGCCTTCGCTCTACGACCTGATGGACGAGATGGCGGCGCTCCGGGTGCCGACCCTGGTGCTGACCGGCGACGAGGACTGGCCCTGCCTGCTGCCGGGCGTGCTGATGAAGCAGACCATCCCTTCGGCGGCGCTCTCGGTGATGGTGAATTGCGGTCACACCATCAATATCGAGGACCCGGACGAGTTCAACCGCATCTGCGGGGCGTTCTTCGCCCAGGTGGATGCCGGCCGCTGGCCGGAGCGCGACCCGCGCGCGGTGACGGGCTCGATCCTCGGCGTCAAGGCGAAATAGGCGATGGTCAGGCGGCCGCGGCTTCCAGCGCGTCGAGCGGGGCCGTCGGCCGCACATTTGCGGGAAGCCGGAGCCCGAGCGGGCGGCCTGTGGCCGGATCGCGGCCGTGGCGGCTGAAGAACGGCTCCGGCACGGCGCGCCCGTCCGGCACGGCGAGCCAGATCCGGTAGAGGTGGCGCTTCCGGCCCGGCAATTCCTCGTATGCCGTGCGCGTGTGCAGCACGGCCAGATTGTCGATCCACTGGATGTCGCCCGGCTGGAAGTCCATGTCGAGGCGAAGGTCGGTCTCAGCGGCGGTCAGCTCCAGCAGGTCGAGTGCTTCGATCTGCCCGGGCGTCAGGTCCGGCGCGCCTTCGTGCCGGGTGCAGGAATCGATGAAACGCCGCACGAGGTTGACCGTCATGCGCCCGTCGGCGGCCGGCATGAAGACCGGCATTTCGTACCACGGAAGCTGGCCGTCCACCTCCTCGCCCCGGCGGTCGATCAGGAAGGGTTCGGCCAGCACCTTCGCAAGGTCCGGGCGGCGTTCGAGGATGCGGTTCCAGATCGCGCCGGCGCTGACGATGCTGGAAAGCCCGCCCGTTCGCGCCGGAACGAGGCAGAACAGCCCGACGATCTCCGCGCCGATATCGGTGTGGAACGGCAGCTCGGCCGAGGACTGGTAGCCGCGCTTGTTCGGCGCCCAGGCGTCGATGCCGAGGTCCTTCACATGGCCGAGCAGATGCCCTTGCGGGTTCTGGCAGACGGGCATGCCGATGCGCGATCCAATGGCCCAGAAGGCGCGCGCGGCGACTTCGCGCGGCCAGTCGTTCACCGGCAGGCCGCGCATGAGCGCGAAGCCGGAGCCCTCGACCACGGCGTCGCGCATCTCCCTGAGGCGCGCATCGAGGCGGGGCAGGGGAAGATCCTCACGGGTAAGCGCCGTCAGGTTGCGGTCGAGCGCAGCCCTCGCCGCCGCTTCCAGTTCGGCGATTTCGCCGGCGTCGAGCGTCACGATCCAGTCGTCGCGCTGCATGAGTTCGCCGCCATGCCAGACTGACGGACCGGTGATGGGTTCGAGCGCCGTCATGATCCTTCCTTCCGCTTATGCGCCGGTTTGCGCGATGTCCCGGCGGCAGAACGCGCCCGGCCAGTCTATCGCATCGACGCCGCGATAGGCCAGCGCGCGCGCCTCGGCGCGGGTCGCACCGGAAGCGCAGACGCCGAGCACCCGCCCGCCGGCCGCGAGCACCTGCCCGCCTTCGCCTGCCGCCGTGCCGGCATGGAAGACGGTCACGCCTTCCGGCATGTCGTCGAGGCCCGCGATCTCGCCGCCCCGGTCGTAGGGCCCCGGATAGCCCCGGTTCGCCATCACGACACAGACCGACGCCTCCGCCGACCAGCGGAGATCGACATGGGAGAGGTTGCCCTCGGCCGCCGCAACCAGCGCCGGCAGCAGGTCCGAGCGCAGGCGGAGCATCAGCGCCTGCGTTTCCGGATCGCCGAAGCGGACATTGAATTCGAGCAGGGCGGGATTGCCGTCCTCGATCATGAGGCCGGCGAACAGCACGCCGCGATAGGGCGTGCCGTCCGCCGCCATCTGCCGGACGGCCGGCAGGAAAATCTCGTTCTCGATCCTGGCTGCGAGCTCCGGCGTGACGGCTGGCGCGGGCGAGTGACTGCCCATGCCGCCCGTATTGGGCCCGGTATCGCCTTCGCCCACGCGCTTGTAGTCCTGCGCCGTCTCCAGCATCAGCACGCGCTCGCCGTCCGCCAGCGCGAAGGCGCTCACTTCCTCGCCCGCAAGGCAGTCCTCGATCACGACCCTGGCGCCCGCCTCACCGAAGGCGCGCTCGATCATGGCGGCGCCCACGGCGGCTTCGGCCTCCTCCACCGTCGCAGCGACGGTGACGCCCTTGCCGGCGGCGAGGCCGTCCGCCTTCACCACGACCGGCGCGCCGCGCTTGCGGATATGGGCGGTGGCCGCATCCGCGTCGTCGAACACCGCGAAACCCGCGGTCGGAATGCCGGCCCGGCGCGAGAGGTCCTTCATGAAGGCCTTGGAGCTTTCCAGCCGCGCCGCCGCCCTGTCCGGCCCGAATACCGCGATGCCGTCCTGCCGGAGACGGTCCGCCAGCCCGGCCGCCAGCGGCGCTTCCGGCCCGACGACGACGAGGTCCATGCGCTCCTCCCGCGCCAGCGTCGCCAGGCCCTCGACATCCTCGGCGGCGACGGGCGCGCAATCGGCCTCGGCCGCGATGCCGGGATTGCCGGGCGCGCACCAGAGCCGCTCCACCAGCGGCGAGGCCGCGATCGTCCAGACAAGCGCGTGTTCGCGCCCGCCGCCGCCCACCACCAGAACCCGCATGGCCTTCACGCCCTCCCGATTCGCGTGTATTTCCGGCAGCCATGACGCAAGCGCCGCCGCTTTCCAACATACCGGAATACACGGTCGGCGAGGTCTCGGCAGCCGTTCGCCGAAATCTGGAGGCCGAATTTCCGCGCGTCCGCGTTCGCGGCGAGGTTTCGGGCTTCAAGCGCGCCGCCTCGGGCCACCTCTATTTCAACCTGAAGGACGACCGGGACGTGCTGAACGCCGTGTGCTGGCGCGGCGCGGCAGGGCGGCTCGGACTTCGCCCGGAAGACGGCATGGAAGTGGTCGCAACGGGCCGGGTGACGGCCTATGGCGCGCGCTCCGCCTACCAGCTCGTCGTGGACGCGCTCGACCTTGCCGGCGAGGGGGCGTTGCTGAAGCTGCTGGAGGAGCGCCGCCGCCGCCTCGCCGAAGAGGGGCTGTTCGCGGAGGACCGCAAGCGGCCGATTCCTTTCCTGCCGGAGCGTATCGGCATCGCCACCTCGCTCGGCGGGGCGGTGCTGCACGATATCCTGCACCGGCTGCGCGAGCGTTTTCCGCGCCATGTGCTGGTCTGGCCGGTGCCGGTGCAGGGCGACGGCGCGGCGGAGCGGATCGCCGAAGCCGTGGACGGCATGGGCGCGCTGCCGCCGGAGATGCGCCCCGATGTGCTGATCGTGGCGCGGGGCGGCGGCTCGCTGGAGGACCTCTGGGCCTTCAATGAGGAAACGGTCGTGCGCGCGGCGGCCCGCTCGGCCATCCCGCTGATCTCGGCGGTCGGCCACGAGACCGATACGACGCTGATCGACTTCGCCGCCGATCTTCGCGCGCCAACCCCCACGGCTGCGGCGGAAATGGCGGTGCCGGTCCGCGCCGAACTCCTTGCCCGGACAGGCGGGCAGGGAGAGCGGCTGCTGGCTGCCGGCGCGCGCCTCGTGCAGGAGCGCCGGGCGCAGATCGCGGGCCTCGCGCGCGGCCTGCCGGCGCCGACGGCGCTGCTGGAACAGGCGAGCCAGCGGCTGGACGACAGGGGCGAGCGCATGGAGGCAGGGCTTCGGGCGCGCGTGGCGCTGGCCGCGTCCCGGATTGCAGAACTCTCGGCGCGCTTCGGCCGGCCGCGCGCGCTGCTCGATGCCCAGCAGGAGCGGCTGGCGGCGCTGGGCGCATCCTTTGTCCGCGCCGGGCGGCACAGGGTCGATGCAGAGGCCCACCGGCTGGAACGGCTCGATGCGGGGCGGCGTTTGCCCGCGGCCTGGGCGCGTCTTGCCGAAAACGCCTCGGCCGGCCTCAGGCGGACCGGCGCGTTGCTCGAAAGTTCCTCCTACCGCCGCGTGCTTGAGCGCGGCTTCGCCCTGGTGCGGGACGAGAGCGGGCCCGTCGTGTCGGCAGCGGAGGCGCGCAAGCGGGGGCGCGTCGAAATCGTCTTCGCCGACGGCGAGGCTGCGGCCCGAATCATCGGGGAAGGACCGGAGGGTCCCGCCAGGCCGGAGCAGGGAACGCTCTTCTGATACCGGCGGCGCGGGGTCGCGACTCACGAAGATACCTCCCCGCCGTTGCCCCGGACCCTGAACCCTACTGGATTCATGCATCTGCCGACGACCTCGGACTGCACGCTTTCATGCGTCGCCCCGGCCCCCGGTCCTACCGGATTCACACATCTCTGCCCGGTGGCGCGGCGTTGAATTATTCCCTTCCCTGCTGCGCGAAGCCGCCTCCAGCGTCGTCCCGGACGGCGCGAAGCGCCGATCCGGGACCTCAGGCAGCATTGCTCCGGCCGCGCGAGGCCCCGGCTCAAGGCCGGGGCGACGATCGGGGCGCGGGGAGGGGCTGCGTGATGTGTCATGGGATGTCATGTTCTGTCATGTTTCCCATGCCGGGCGGTCATGCGTTGCGGCCGTTCCGGACATAACGCCATCGGTTCCGGTCCGGCTCCCGGGCTCTTTCTCCGGGGTCTCCCGTCTCCGGGTTCGGAGCATGACGTTTCTCCTTTCCACTCCCGTTTCGTTCCTTTCGCCTGCCGGCGGCGGGACCCTAATTCGCGCGTATCCTGCGCGGGTGCGGGCGCGTGTCGGCGCCGGCGCGGTTCGCGCGCCTGATTGCCCGGGCACGCCCCCGCGTGCGAGCCGGACAAAGGGCGCACGTCTCCCGTCCGCTTCGAGGGGGTCTTTACGCGCCGACGCGAACGCAGGCGGCCTCCGGATGACGCTTGCTGCGCCCTATCTAGCCACGAGCGGAGCCGGTGTCAAGCAGAAAAGAGAATTATTTCTAAATTTTAGAACAATCCCGGTTTCACACCCTGGCGCGCCATCCCGCCCACGAGTGGGGACAGCGGGGCCTTGCTCCTTTTTCGTCGCCCCGGACCCCGATCCGGGGCCTCCCGCGGCCGGAGTTGCGCTGTGTGGAGGCCCCGGATCGCCCTGCGGGTGTCCGAGGCGACGAATGGAGACGCGGAGACCGGCGCAGCCAAGGCGGCTGTTGGCCCCGGCTTCGGTCAACGATTGTCGGTACGGGCCGCCCCGTCAGGTCAGCGGAATGCCCGAAACATGCTCCGCGAAGGCCGGGCGCTCGCCCAGCCGCGCCAGCCAGGCGTCGCAATGGGGCAGGTCGGCCCGCTCGATGCCGGGCAGGCGCACATAGCGGCAGTAGAAGGCGCCCGCGGGAATGTCGCCCATGGTGAAGCCTGCGCCCGCCACGAAATCGCGCCCGTCAAGATGAGCGTCGAGAATGCCCCAGACCGATTGCAGCGCGGCGGCGGCGCGGCCGATCGCATCCATGTCCCGCTCGGCTTCCGGCGTGCGGACCATGCCCCAGAACACGGGCGTCATATGCGGCTGCAGGGAAGCGGTCGCCCAGTCCATCCAGCGGTCGGCGAGCGTCCGTTCCGCCGGGTCCTCCGGCCAGAGCCCGCCCGCGCCGTGGAGCGCGCCCAGATAGCGGACGATGGTATGGCTTTCCCAGATGACCGTGTCGCCATCGACCAGCACCGGCACAAGGCCGTTCGGGTTCATGGCGCGGTATTCCGGCGTGTCGTTGCCGCCGAAGGGCCCGCCGACATCGAGCCGCTCACAGGCGACGCCGACCTCGCCGGCCGCCCACATCGCCTTCTGCACATTGATCGAGTTGTTGCGTCCGTGAATCGTGATCATGGCGGCTATTCCCCGTCGTTCGATGCCGGGCCCAGCGCGTCCCAGCTCTCGCCCCAGCGGTCGAGATAGACGATTTCCTCGAGCGGCCCGCGGCCGACCGGGCCGAAATTGCCCATCGGCCAGCCGATCGGCAGGATGGCGTAGGAACACACTCCCGGCGGCAGGCCGAGCGCGCGCTCGCTTTCCTCCTCGAAGAAGAGGTGGCGCGTGGTGAGCGTGGAGCCGAGGCCGAGCCCGCGCGCCGCCAGCAGCATGTTCTGCACGGCCGGGTAGATCGAGGCGCCCGACATGCGCGTCGGCGCTTCGCCTTCCTCCAGGCAGGCCACGATCCAGACCGGCGCTTCGTCGAAATGGTCCGTCAGATATTCCACCGCGTCATGCTGGCGGTGGTATTTCTCCGCCGAGCTGCCGGGCGGCGGCGCGCTTGTCTTGTAGCGCGGCCCGATGATCTCGTCGAAGGCGCGCTTGTAATGCACCTTCACCGCCTTCTTGATCTCGCGGTCCTTGATGACCAGGAACCGCCAGCGCTGGAAATTGCCGCCATTGGCGGCAGAGGCGCCGGCCTCCAGGATCTTGCGGATCAACTCGTCCGGCACCGGCTCCGGCTGCAGCCGGCGCATGGCGCGGGTGCCGTGGAGGATTTCGAAGAGTTCGGGCATGGCGTCGTGGGGCCTCCGTCCGTGTTTCGGGATGCGGCAGGTGCGGAAGGGCTATGGATAGAGGCTTTCGGGAACGGACGGAAGCCGACGGCTGCCCGCTACGAAGCGCCGGCCATGGCCGCGTGGGGAGGCACGCAGTCGTCCCCGACCAGGTGGCAGGAGACCAGATGCCCCTCGCGCACCTCGCGCAGGGCCGGCTTTTCGCTGCGGCACCGGTCCACGGCGAAGGGGCAGCGCGGCGCGAACCGGCAGCCGGGCGGCGGGTCGATAGGATTGGGCGGGTCTCCTTCGAGGCGGACCCTGCCGTCCTGCCCGCTCGTGCGGCGTCTCGCGGACGGCACGGCCGAGATCAGCGCCCAGGTGTAGGGATGCAGCGGCAGGGTAAAGAGCGAAACGCGGTCCGACTGCTCGACGATCTCGCCGAGATACATGACCGCAATGTCGTCGCAGATATATTGCACCACGCCGAGGTCGTGGGAGATAAACAGATAGGTGAGGCCGAACCCCTCCTGCAACTCGCGGAGCAGGTTCAGGATTTGCGCCTGGATCGCGACATCGAGGGCGGAGACGGGCTCGTCGCAGACGATCAGCTCCGGCTGCGTCGCCAGCGCCCGCGCGACGCCGATCCGCTGGCGCTGGCCGCCGGAGAACTGGTGCGGGAAGAGCGCCGCCTGTTCGGGCCTGAGGCCGACGCGGTCGAAGAGCTCGGCGACGCGGAGGTCGCGCTCCGCGGGGTCGCCGACTTCCATGAGGTCCATCGGCTCGCGCACGATGGCGCCGGCGCGCATGCGCGGATTGAGCGACGAGTAGGGGTCCTGGAACACGATCTGGATCTTGCGGCGCATCTCGCGCAGCGCATCGCCTCCGAGCGTCGTCATCTCGACGCCGTCGAGCCGGATCGACCCGCCGGTAACGGGCACGAGCCGCATAGCGGCCAGCGCGGCGGTCGTCTTGCCCGACCCGCTTTCGCCGACGATCCCGAAGGTCGAGCCCCGGCGCACCCTGTAGCTGATGCCGTCCACGGCATGAACCGTGCCGCCGGGCGTCAGGATATTGCGGCGGGGCAGGCGGAAATGGACCTTGAGGTCGCGGACGTCCAGCAGGTAATCCGCGCCGCCGTCATGTATCTCCCCGCCCGTCATGCCGTGCCCGCCTCGCCGTAGAGCCAGCAGGCGGCCCGGTGGTCCGCATCGACCGCGAAGGGCTGCGGCGCCCGGCTGCGGCAGAGGTCGGTCGCATGGTCGCAGCGCGGCGCGAAGGAACAGCCGGACCCGAGGTCGGTCAGCGCCGGCACGACGCCCGGGATCTCGGTGAGCGCACCCCGCTCCGGCGGCGGCTCTTCCTCCATGTGCGGCACGCAGGCGATCAGGCCCCGGGTGTAGGGGTGCCGGGGGCTTTCGAGAATCTCGTCGGTGGCGGCCTCCTCGACGATCCGGCCCGCATACATGACCATCACGCGGTCGGCCATTTCGGCAATCGCGCCCATGTCGTGGCTGATGAGGATGATGGCCGTGCCGGTCTTTTCCTGCAGTTCCTTCAGCAGGTCGAAGACCTGGGCCTGCACGGTGACATCGAGCGCCGTCGTCGGCTCGTCGGCGATCAGCACGCTCGGCTGGCAGGCAAGCGCCATGGCGATCATCACGCGCTGGCGCATGCCGCCCGACATCTGGTGGGGAAACTCCCGCACGCGCCTTTCGGCGGCGGGAATATGGACCGCCTTCAGCATTTCGATGGCGCGGTCGAGCGAGTCCCGGCGGCTCAGCCCCTCATGCAGGCGCACGGTCTCGGCGATCTGGTCGCCGATGGAATAGACCGGATTGAGCGAGGTCATCGGCTCCTGGAAGATCATGGAGATGTCCTTGCCGCGCACCTCGCGCATCCGCTTCTCGCTGGCCTGCAGCAGGTCCTCCCCCTTGAGCCGGACCGCGCCCGCGCCGATGCGTCCCGGAGGCACGGGCACCAGGCGCATGATCGACAGCGCGGTTATGCTCTTGCCGCACCCGGACTCGCCGACGATCCCGAGCGTCCGGCCCGGTTCGAGCGAGAGCTCGATGCCGTCGAGAACCCTGGCGACGCCCTGGCGGGTGCGGAACTCCACTTCGAGGCCCTCGACTTCGAGCAGGGGCGCGGCGGCTTCCACGGCTCAGCGCTCCCTGAGGCGGGGGTTGAAGGCGTCGTTGAGCCCGTCCCCGATCAGGCTCACCGCCAGCACGGTCAGGAAGATCGCCACACCCGGAATGGTGACGGTCCAGGGCGCGTCCAGCAGGTAGTCGCGGTTGTCGCCGATGATCTTGCCCCAGCTCATCACATTCGGGTCGCTGAGCCCCAGGAAGCTCAGCGCCGCCTCGAACAGGATCGCGATGCCGCAGGTGAGTGCTGCGTTGACAATCAGCGGCGGCAGCGCATTGGGCAGGATCACGCGCCAGATGATGCGCCGGTCGCGTGAGCCGATGGAGCGCGCGGCCTTCACGAACTCCAGCTCGCGAATGCGCATGAACTCGGCCCGCGCCAGACGGGCGACGCCGGTCCAGGTGACGACGCCGATGGCGATGGCGACCGTCGGGAGCGTCGGCTCGAAGAGCGCCACCAGCACCATGGCCAGCAGCAGCGGCGGCAGCACCTGGAAGAACTCGGTGATCCGCATCAGCACCTCGTCCACCCAGCCCCGGTAGTAGCCGGCGAGCGAGCCGATGGTGAGGCCGATGACGATGGTGAGCCCCGCCGCCGAGCCGCCGACCACAAGGGTCGCGCGCGCGCCGTAAACGATGGCCGTGAGCATGTCGCGGCCGAGATTGTCGGTGCCGAGGACGTAGCTGTCGTGCCCCGGCGGGGTGAAGTGCATCCGCACCATCTCGAACGGGTCCACGGCCAGGATCACGGGCGCGAACAGCGCCGCGAAGACGATGGCCGCAAACACGATGAATCCGGCGACGGCGGCCCAATTGCGCACATACATGCGCAGGAACTCGACGACCGGACGCTCGATGCGGACGGTTTCGGGGCCGCTTTCCGGCGCCGTTGCCGGACGGTCCGTCATGCGTTGCGCGCCGAGCGGATTCTGGGATCCACGAGCCGGTAGGTCAGGTCGGTCAGCAGATTGACGACGATGACGATCATGGCCGAGAAGAACAGGATGCCCATGATGGTCGGCGTGTCGCCGCGCAGGATCGATTCGAAGGCGAGCGTGCCCAGCCCCGGCCAGGTGAACACCGTTTCCACCACCACCGCGCCCGAGAAGATGTGCGAGAACTGGAGTCCGGCGATGGTGATGACCGGGATGACGGCGTTGCGGAGCGCATGCTTGTAGGTGACGGAGGTCTCGCCGAGGCCCTTGGCGCGCGCGGTGCGGATGTAGTCGGAGCCGAGCACGTCCATCATGCTCGCCCGCGCGAGGCGGCTGTATGAGGCCAGATAGATCGACGACAGCGACAGCACCGGCAGGAACAGGTGGTGCAGCACGTCGAGATACCATGAGAAGGTGCCTCTCGGCGTCGTCGGGTCCACGAGGCCCGAGAGCGGCATGATCTCCAGCATGGCGACGAACAGCACGATCAGCAGGAAGGCCGTCCAGAACACCGGCGCCGCGAAGCCGACAAGGGCGAGCACGGTGACGAAGTGGCTGAACAGCCCGTTCGGCCGGCGCGAGGCGATAACGCCGAACAGCGTGCCGATCAGGATGGCGAGCACCAGCGCCGTGACGACCAGCAGCAGGGTCGGCGCAACGCGCCCGAGGATGAGCTCGGTGACCGGCATGTTGAAATAGTAGGACGTGCCGAGGTCGCCCTGGACCACCTTGCCGACATACGTCGCCAGCTGGATGTGGAACGGCCGGTCGAGCCCGTAGGTGCGGCGGATATCGTCCATCACCTCCTGGCTGGCGCCGCCGCTTTCCCCGGCGAGCGTGTCGGCGATGTCGCCCGGCACCAGCGAGAGGAGGATGAAATTGAAGACGACAACGGCCAGCAGCAGCACAGCAGCGTAGAAGAGTCGCTGGGCTATGACGGTCAGGAATGCGATGACGCGGCCGTCCTCGGCTTCAGGTCCGCGCGCCGGGGCGGCTTCGGTCTATGCCGCCCCGGCGCCCGGCCGGGCTACCTGATATAGACCTCGTCCCACGGCGAGCACACGCCCCAGATGGAATCCACCGGCGCGTTGCCGATGCGCTCGTGGTTGAAGACCGTGTGGTAGGGCGAGGTGTGCAGATAGGCGATGGGCGCCTCATCGACGACCAGCTTCTGCATCTCCCCGTAGAGCGCCGCGCGCTTGTCGCGGTCCAGCTCCTTGCCCGCCTCCTCCATGACCGCATCGACCTCGGCGTTCTGGAACTGCTGGGTGTTGTGCCACGGCACGCCCGGGCGAATGTTCGTGGACTGGTAGGTGCGATGCACGCCGATCACCGGGTCGCCCCAGTTGAAGACCGAGTCCATCGTCATGTCGAACTCGTGGTTGGAGACGGTCTTGATCCAGGCCCGGAAGTCCGCCGACGCCTTGATGGTCACGTCGATGCCGACTTTCTTGAGCTGCGCCTTGACGAACTCGGTCTTGCGCTTCCAGGTGCCGCCGGCCGGGATGTAGTCGAGCGTGGTGCGGATGCGGATGCCGTCCGAATCCGGCTTGTAGCCGGCCTCGTCCAGCAGCGCCTTCGCCTTTTCGACATCGTAGTCGTAAGGGTTCACATCCTTCGGCGCGAACACGCTGCCCGGATGGATCGGGCCGAGCGAACGCTGCGCATAGCCGCCATAGAGCACCTTGAGGATGAACTCCTTGTCGATGGCGTAAGCGATCGCCTGGCGCACGCGCTTGTCGTCGAAAGGCTTGCGCTTGGTGTTGAAGGCCAGCCACTCCAGCGGGCCGATGGCCGAATAGCCATCCGGGGTCAAGGTAAGGTGCTCGTTCTTCTTCAGGCGGTCGAGAACCGGCGCGTCGGACTCGAAGGCGGTCAGGTCCACATCGCCCTTCTCCAGCGCGATCACGCGGCTCGTGTTCTCGGCGATCTTCTTGTAGACGATCCGGTCGATATAGGGCTTGCCCTCGAGGAAGTAGTCCTCATTGCGCTCCATGATGATGTATTCGCCGGGCTTGAACTCCTTCAGCTTGAAGGGGCCGGAGCCGACGACATCCTGGCTGTTCTGCGGGTGCTGGCGGATATTGTCGGTGTTGCCGTACACATGCTTCGGAATGACCACGCCGAGCTGCGAGGAGAACGCCAGCAGGATCGCCGGGTGCGGGTTGCTCAGATTGAACACCGCGGTCAGCGGGTCCGGCGTGTCGATGGACTTCACCGGCGCATACATGGGCTTGAACGGGTGGTGCTGCTGGTAGGTCTCGATGGAGAATTTCACATCTTCCGAGGTGATCGGCTTGCCGTCATGGAAGCGGGCATTGTCCCGCAGCTTGACGGTCACCTTGAGGCCGTCGTCGGAAATGTCCCAGCTTTCCGCCAGATAGGGCTTCGGGTTCCACTGGTCGTCGAACCGGAGCAGCGCCGCGAACAGCTGCGTGCCGGGTATGCCGGTGGGCGTGCCGGAGGCGATCGCCGGGTTGAAGTGCCCCGCGATGATCCGGTACGAGAATGTCAGCGTGCCGCCCCGCTTGGGCTCCTCCGCCGAGGCCGCCGCCGCAGCCAGCGCCACGGCTGCGGAACTCAGCGCAACCAAGAATTTCTTCATGCTCATTTCCTCCCGATGGGTTCCCGGTCCCGTCCCGAACTCCGAAGTCGCCATGAGGCGCAAACAGCCCCGGAGCCGCCGGCATCCTCGAAGGTAGCGGATTTGTTGTCAACGGCGCGGCCCGCCGGCATCGGCCTCCCTCCCGGGGCGCCTCAAGGGCGGATGGCGAAGCGGGAGAGGCCGCGCTGCGCTTCGAGCTGCTGCTGGCTCCACTCGACCCACTCGCAGAGCATGGGCCGGGTCTCGCGGGGGTCGATGAGTTCGTGCATGGAGAAGCTCTCGGCGCGCCGGGCCGGGGAGAGCGTCGCGGCCATGCGCGCCTCGATTTCGGCGCGTTTCGCCTCCGGGTCGTCCGCAGCCGCGATCTCCCGCCCGAAGGCGACCGCCACGCCCCCTTCGAGCGGCAATGCGCCCATCTCGGCCGAAGGCCAGCCGAGAACATAGGCGCCGGGGCCGTAATGCGCGCCCTGGGCGACGCCGTAGGACTTGCGCATGATGACCGATGCCCAGGGCGACCGGCAGGTGGCTGCCGCCAGCACCGCGGCCGTGCCGGCCCGGATGGCGCCCTCCTGCTCTGCCTGGCTGCCGATCATGAAACCCGGCTCGTCCACGAAGCTCACGATGGGCAGGTTGAAGGTTTCGCAGAACTCGATGAAGCGCCGCGCCTTGCGGGCGCCGTCCGCCGTCATGGCGCCGGCATAGAAGCGCGAATCGTTGGAAAAGACGCCGACCGGGTAGCCGTTCAGCCGGGCCAGCATGGTGATCTGCCCCGGACCGTACTGGCGCGACATCTCGAATATGGAGTCCCGGTCCACGATCATGGATATGGCGCGGCGCATGTTGAAGAACTTGCGCCGGTTTTCCGGCACGATGCCGCGCAGCTCGTCGTCGGCGCGGGCCGGGTCGTCGTCTGTGTCCGCGCGGGCCGGCACCTGCCAGGCATTCTGCGGCAGATAGGACAGGAAGCGGCGGATCTGCGCCAGCGCATCTGCCTCGTCCCCGGCGATATTGTCGATGGTGCCGCTCCTGGCATGGACCTGGACGCCGCCCAGCTCCTCCTTGGTCACGTCTTCGCCGAGGGCGCGCTTGACGACCGCCGGACCGGCAATCAGCACCTGGGCGGTTTCTTTGGTCATCACCGCGAAATGCGCCGCAACCAGCCGGGAGGCCGGCAGGCCGGCGACCGGGCCAAGCGCCGCCGTCGCGACCGGCACCGCGCCCATGCACTCGGCCACCGAGGCGAAACGGCGCGGCGCATGGACCGCTTCGCCGACCGGGCCTCCGCCGCCGGCGCCGGTGACGCTGCCGCCGCCGCCCTCGTGCAGGCGGACGAGCGGCACGCGGTATTGCAGCGCCAGGTCCTCGATATAAACGCTCTTACGCAGGCCCGCTGCGTTCGGCGAGCCGCCGCGCACGGTAAAATCCTCGCCGCCAACGGCTACGAGCCGGCCGTCGATACGGCCCATTCCGACCACGAAATTGGCGGGCGTGAAGCTCTTGAGCGTCCCGTCCGCATGGCGCTCGACGCCGCCCGCACCGCGCCCGTGCTCGCGGAAGCTGTCCGGATCGACCAGGCCGTCTATGCGCTCGCGGACGGTCAGGCGGCCCTGCGCGTGCTGGCGCGCCACCGCCTCCGCTCCACCCTGTTCCAGCGCCGCCTTGCGCTTGGCGCGAATATCCTCGATCTCCCGGGACCAGCCCATCCGTCTTTCCCTGCGGTTTCGGGCGCCGTCAATCGGCGCGTTCCACTGCCGAACTTAGCATTGCGACGGCGCATTCGACGGCCGCGCGGCGTATCTGCGCGCGGTCGCCGTCGAGATGGCGTTTGAACGCGACCGTTCCGCCGCCGGCGGCTGCTACCGCCAGCCAGATCGTGCCGACCGGCTTTTCGGCCGAACCGCCGCCGGGACCGGCCACGCCCGTAACGGCGACGGCGAGGTGGGCGTCCGGTCCGGCGCGGGCGAGCGCGCCCTTGGCCATTTCCCGCGCCGTTTCGCCGCTGACCGCGCCGTGGGCCGCGAGCGTTTCGGCATGCACGCCGAGCATTTCCTGCTTGGCTTCGTTGGAATAGGTGACGAAGCCGCGTCCGACGACATCGGAGGAGCCCGGTATCTCCGTCATCAGGGAGGCGATGAGGCCGCCGGTGCAGGACTCGGCCGTCGTCAGCCGGAGGCCCCTGGCGCGGCATGTGTCGAGCAGCGCTTCCGCCGCTTCCAGCAGGTCATTCGAAAAGAACGCCATGTCCCAGTCCCCAGTCGGCGAGATGGAGAAGCGCAGCTGCGCAGGCCGCCGCTGCCACGTCGTCGGCCATTACGCCCGCCCCTCCGGGGACCCTGCGCTCGATCCATCCTACAGGCGGCGGCTTGGCGATGTCGAAGAGCCGGAATGCGGCGAAGCCGAGAGCGTAGGCGAGAAGCTCGAGCGGGAGTGTCGCGAGCACCAGCCATTGCCCCACGACCTCGTCGATGACGACTGCGCCGGCGTCGCGTTCGCCCGTTTCCCGCTCATAGCGCGCGGCCGCATGGCAGCCGGCGAGGCCCAGCAGCACCGCCGCCGCCGCGAGCGCCCAGGGGCCGGCGGCCCAGACGATCCCCCAGGCCGGAGGCAGGGCGGCGAGCGATGCCCAACTGCCCGGCGCCCGGGGAAGACGCCCCAGCCCGAAAACCGTGGCGACCGCATGCCCCGACTTCACGGCAGGGCCAGCGTCGCTGTCGCCTGCGCGGCAATGCCCTCGCCGCGCCCGGTGAATCCCAGCTTCTCCGAAGTCGTCGCCTTGACGGACACCCTGTCCACAGGAATGGCCAGGATGCGCGCGAGTTCGGCGCGCATGGCTTCGCGGTGGGGACCGATGCGCGGCGCCTCGCAGACCAGCGTGACATCGCAATGCAGGATGCGACCGCCCCGGGCCGACGCCATGTCGCGCGCATGGGCGAGGAATATCTCCGAGGCCGCGCCGCGCCATTCGGGGTCGCTCGGCGGGAAATGCCGGCCGATATCGTCCTCTGCCAGTGCGCCGAAGATCGCATCGGTGAGCGCATGCATGCCGACATCGGCGTCGGAATGGCCGGCAAGCGTCCCGTCATGCGCAATGCGGACGCCGCAGAGTGTGACGCCGTCGCCGGGTACCAGCCGATGGACGTCGAAGCCGTGGCCGGTGCGGATGTCCGGAACCGAAAGCCGCGCCGCGTCGCCGGGCTCCGTGACCTTTTCGAGCCGGGCGTCGCCCGGCACCACGGCGATAGCGAGGCCGGCTGCTTCGGCAAGCGCCGTGTCGTCCGAAAACGCGCCGGGAGCCGCCTGCCGGTGGGCTTCGAGCAGGGCGGAGAACCGGAAGCCCTGGGGCGTCTGGATGCGCCAGAGCCCGTCGCGGGAGACCGTGCCGACGGACCGGCCTTTCTCCACCCGCTTCAGCGTGTCTGCGACGGGCAGGCCCGGCGCCGCCCCGTCATGCATCTCCAGCGCCTCCACTATGCGCCGCACGACCGCCGGCGGGAGATCCGGGCGCGCGGCGTCGTGGACCAGCACATGCCGGGGCGGGTCGGCGGCCAGCGTCTCCAGCCCGTTGCGGACGCTGGCCTGGCGGTCCGGCCCGCCGAAGGCCGGCGGCAGCAGATCGAGGCCGGCGGTCGCTGCGCGGTAGCGCTCGCCATCGTCCGGATGGATGACGCAGGCGACCGGCATGAAGGGGCGGAGCGCCATCGCCGCGGCGGCCAGAACCGTCCTGTCGCCCAGGGGCAGATACTGCTTAGGCTCCGGGCCGCCGAAGCGCGTTCCACGGCCTGCCGCGACAATCAGGGCGATACGGTCCCGCATGGCGGCAGAGCATACAGCGTCCGCACTGCCGCATTCGAGCCTTTCTCAGGAAGCGGTTTCCTGCGCGCGCGCGCGTTTCCGGCAATCGTCCATGTAGAGCCGCAGGGCCGCATTCATGCGGGTCTGGTAGCCGGGCCCGTCCGCCTTGAAGAATTCAAGGATGTCCGGGTCCAGCCGGACCGAGATCGCCTGCTTCCGAGGAGGCATGACGACCCTGGCCGTGGATTCGTCGAACTCGCCCTCGTCGGGATCGGCCTCCGGCTCGATGCCGGCCGCCTCCTCTCTGCGAAGACGGTCCCAATCGGTCCTGTCCTCACCCTTCCCGAGGATCGCCTCACTCAGGGACATGCTCTCGATATTCTTGTCGTTCATTGCGTTTTGCCCGTCTAGCCGAAATGATCCGGCGCTTGGTGCCTCTCCACGTGTAGATCGCCGTGAGCGGTATACCCTCACAATAACCGGTTGCCCTGAATCGAACTTCGTTTGATTTAACCGACAGCTTTTCTACTGTAATGCCAGAAAAAATTTTGATCGCTCTTGTAAAGTCAAGGCCGTGCTTGGCCACATTAATCCGACGCTTTTCAGCATCCCAATCAAACAGGAATTCTTCATCCGTACACACGATTTGTGTCTCCTTTTGTTGTTGTGGTTTAGGGGCATGACGATTGCTTTCGAATACTTCTTTATCTAACCGTTTGATCCTATCGTTTGTATCTGCCGCCACTGCGGACATCGCACAGAACGGCAGCCTGTATATACATGATCGGCCGGGAGCGCGCAACCCTGTTCTCGGCGCGCTTGACATCGGCGCCTGCATATCGGGGCGGCATTCCTTGATTGATTATCATTTGTGCAATCGCTATTCCGGTCACAAAATAGGCAACTCAAGCGGCCATGACAGATGCAGCGGCAATAATTTCCGCCCTGAGCGCGGCGGTGTTCACGGTGGACCGGACCGGCGCGGTCACCTCCTTCAACCCGGCCGCCGAGGGCCTGCTCAATACAGGCGCACCGCAGGCGCTGGGGCAGCCTCTCGGCCGGATCCTGCCGGAGGACCACCCGCTGTTCGGCATGATCGGGACCGTGCGCGAGCAGGGCGTCAACCTCACGGAATACGAGGTTTCCATCGAGACGCCGCGCGTAAAGCTGCCTGTGGCGGTCGCGCAGCTGTCTCCCGTTGCCGAGGAGGCCGGCGCCGTGGCGGTCATGCTCGTGCCGATGACGCTTGCCCGCGAGATCGACAGGCACCTCGTGCATCGGGGCGCGGCGCGGTCGGTCGGCGGCATGGCGGCCATGCTCGCCCACGAGATCAAGAACCCGCTTGCCGGACTCCGGGGCGCTGCCCCGCTTATCGAGGCGAATGTCGAGTCGGGCGACAGGGAGCTGGCGGCGCTCATCCGCGAGGAGGCGGACCGGGTGGCGGCGCTGGTCAACCGCATGGAGGCGTTCGCCGGGCCCGACGGGCTCGAACGCAAGCCGGTCAATATCCATGAAGTCCTGAAACGGGTGCGGAAGGTTTCCGAGACGGGGTTCGCATCGAAGGTCGCCTTCGTGGAGGAATAC
>JAPOZD010000339.1 GCA_026706245.1 Alphaproteobacteria bacterium | reverse complement strand
GGCCAATGCCCGGCTCGGCATCGCCGGCGGGCTCTCTGTGCTCGGCACGACGGGGGTCGTCATCCCCTATTCCTGCGCGGCCTGGATCCATGCGGTGCATCGCGGCGTGGACGTGGCGCGCGCCGCCGGCCTCGACCATGTCGGCGCGGCGACCGGGCGGGGCTCGGAAGCGGCCTTGCAGGCGCTGCTCGGCCTGCCGGACCACGGCATGATCGACATGGGCGATTTCGCCGGCGCGCTGCTCAAATATCTCCGCCGGCGGCCGGTGGCGCGGCTCAGCCTCGCGGGCGGCTTCGGAAAGCTCTCCAAGCTGGCGGCGGGGCATCTGGACCTGCACTCCGACCGCGCCCCGGTCGATATCCCGCGCCTCGCAGCCGAACTGAAGGCGCTGGGCGGGCCGGATGCGGGCGGCGCCCACAGCGCCGGCGCGGTGCTGGCGCTCGCCGGCGACCTGCCGCTCGCCCGGCGCATCGCCGAACAGGCGCGCGAGACGGCGCTCGCCGCGCTCGCCGGCGGCACGGACGTGGATGTCCGCGTGATCGACCGCCGCGGCAGGGTAGTCGGCGAGGCCGGTGTCTAGTCTCCGCGTCCTGATCCTGGGCGGGACCGGAGAGGGAGCCGCAATCGCGCGCGCCCTGGAGGGAAAGGCCTCGGTCGTGAGTTCCCTTGCGGGCCGGACGCGGCGTCCGGCGGCGCTTGCGGGCGCAGTCAGGACCGGCGGCTTCGGCGGCGCCGGGGGCCTTGCGCG
Organism: Alphaproteobacteria bacterium; assembly: GCA_026706245.1. Taxonomy (GTDB): domain Bacteria; phylum Pseudomonadota; class Alphaproteobacteria; order Bin95; family Bin95; genus Bin95. The sequence goes on along the minus strand of JAPOZD010000339.1, from coordinate 1,434 downwards.
CTATCTCCGCGAGCAGCGCATCGACCGGCTGATCGACGCGACGCACCCCTTCGCCGCGCACATCTCCGCCAATGCGCGCGACGCGGCGGAGCGCACGGGCGTGCCCCGGCTTGCGGTCGAGCGGCCGATGTGGCGGCGGCAGCCGGGAGACCGCTGGATTTGCGTGTCCGATGCGGCGGCGGCCGCCCGGGCGCTGGCGGACCTGCCGGACGCGGTGTTCCTGACGCTCGGCCCCGGCGACCTCGACGCCTTCGCGGGCCTGAGCGGCCGGCATTTCGTTCTGCGCCGCATCGATCCCGGCTTCTCGCCGCTCGAGGGCGCAGAGGTGGTGCTGGCGCGCGGACCCTTCGATCTCGCGGGGGAACGCAGGCTGTTCACGGATTACGGCGTGGGCACGCTGGTGACGCGGGCCTCAGGCGGCGCGGCGACGGAAGCCAAGATCGCCGCGGCGCGCGAACGCGGCGTTCCGGTCGTGATGATTCGCCGCCCGCCGCCGGAACCGGGCCCGCGCGTTTCCAGCGTCGAAGAGGCGGTCGCGTGGGCGCTTTCGGGGGCGCTCAGCAGCGCCGGCAGCGGATCTTCCTGAACACTTGGTCGCGGTCGCCGTCCGCGGCCAGCCAGTCCAGCAGGCAGCGCAGCGCCTTGCCGCGGTCCGGCAGCCGGTAGTCCTTCACCACGTCGTCGAGCAGCGTGAGCATGTCGGGGTTCAGCTCGACCTCGACCGTCACCTTGTCACCGGCCATCGCCTGTCCTCCCCGTTACAGAAGCGTTGCCGCCAGAATGACCAGCAGGAGGATCACCCCGCCGGTGGACCAGCCGAGGAACCTGCAGAAACCGACCCAGATATGCTGGTGGCGCGCCTCTTCGGCCGCTGCATTGTATTCCGCCATCGGACGCAAACCTCCCCCGCGAGACAAGCCGTCGGCACTATAGCCGCACACCTGTTGCCCTCACTGCGACGGATTGACCGGCGAACGGTCCGGATCGACCGCCACGACCCGTTCGTTCTCCACTCTCACGCGGCCTTCCGCGATCCAGCCGACCGCCATCGGCAGCACATCGTGCTCGCGCGCGAGCACGCGGGCGGCCAGCGTCTCTTCCGTGTCGTCCGGGCGCACCGGCACCGCCGCCTGGAGGATGATCGGCCCGGCGTCCAGCTCCGCGCGGACGAAATGCACCGTGCAGCCATGCCAGCGCACACCGGCCTCCAGGGCGCGCCTGTGCGTGTCGAGGCCCCGGAATGCCGGCAGCAGCGAGGGGTGGATATTGACGGACCGGTCGCGCCAGCGATCCACGAAATCCGGCCCGAGCACGCGCATGAAGCCCGCCAGCACGACGAGCTCTGCCCCCGCCGCCCGGAGTTCGCCGTCCAGCACATCCTCGAACGCCTCGCGACCGGCGAAATCGCCGTGCGGCAGGGTCAATGCGGGCGTG
>JAPOZD010000099.1:21018-21329 GCA_026706245.1 Alphaproteobacteria bacterium | reverse complement strand
CAGGAAGGTCCGCGCCTCGTTGCGCTTGTAAATGTAGCAAATCGAGAAGCGGCCGCAATCCGCAGCGATTATGTAGTTTCCTTCCGGGGAAGATATAATGTAGCAAATCGAGAAGCGGCCGCAATCCGCAGCCGTGTAGTGGGCGTTGTTCATGGTCATCAGAATGTAGCAAATCGAGAAGCGGCCGCAATCCGCAGCGGCACAGACTGGAATAACCCTCCCGAAGAAAATGTAGCAAATCGAGAAGCGGCCGCAATCCGCAGCTAGTATCCAGACACTAGCCGAACGGCCGCGAATGTAACACATTGATA
>JAPOZD010000099.1:13162-20979 GCA_026706245.1 Alphaproteobacteria bacterium | reverse complement strand
AGATTGATCACAGCCTGTCCCCCCCCCCCGCGCTCACAGAAGTCTATCCATTTCGCCAACGCTTCCAAGCAGTCGGACCGCACGGCAAGATTAGCTAAGTTTTGTTTGAGTCCACACAATTATGATATATGTTCTTTAGAATCGGGAGTCTGAAGGTCAAAAATTTCCTTTTGAAAGGAGGCGTCTAGAGGCGTCTAATGCAAAGGAGATAGAGAGAGATGATAGAATATCTTGTCACGAAGTTGAACGACGATGGAATGGTATCCGATGAGGGCAATAATGTTAGAATTTCGAGCACAATGCTTGAGCACTGCTCCGAAGAATTTACGGAACGGCTACGCCAGAATGGGTATTCTGGCGGAGAACTACTCTGTATCGGAAAACAATTTTTGGGGCATGGGGCAATTTATGTCTTGTATGATATCGAGAATATTTCTTATGAAGAAGCAACGATATATTTGGAAACCCTTGGCAGTCGGGATTCTACGAGTATAGAGTAAAGTGGACACGGAGGTTCGGAAAATCGACCGCCATAGCTGGGGCCGTTCAGGAACTTCCTCGCCGTGCTAGCTTAGGCGCGTGAGTGATCCCATGCCGCAAGACGTCAACCAGACTCCGGAAGAAGTGGCCCGCGACGGCATTGACGGCCGGCTCCGCGCGGCGGGCTGGCATGTGCAGGGCAAGGACGCGCTCGATTTCAATGCTGGTCTGGGTGTCGCAGTACGCGAATACCAGACCGACATCGGACCCGCCGACTACGTTCTCTTCGCGGACAGGCGGGCCGTTGGCGTCATTGAGGCCAAGCCGGACAGCTGGGGGGCCAGGCTCACTACGGTTGAGTTGCAGTCCGAAGGCTACGCCAACGCGAGGCTCAAGTGGATATCGAACGCCGAACCCTTGCCCTTTCTCTATGAGAGCACCGGGCAGGTCACGCGGTTCACGAACGGGCGCGATCCCAATCCGCGCTCCCGGGAAGTCTTCTCCTTCCACCGTCCGGAGACCCTGAATGCCTGGGCGCTCGCCCCACGCTCCATCCGGTCGGGCATCGCCTCGCTTCCGCTACTCAATCCTGACGGCCTGCGCGAATGCCAGACCAATGCGATCACCAGGCTCGAAGCTTCGCTGAAGGCCGACAGACCGCGTGCACTCGTCCAGATGGCGACCGGCGCCGGCAAGACCTTCACTGCGATCACGCAGGTCTATCGACTGCTGAAGCACGCCGACGCCCGCCGTATCCTGTTTCTCGTCGATACCCGGAACCTGGGCGAGCAGGCCGAGCAGGAGTTCATGGCCTTCATCCCCAACGACGACAACCGCAAGTTCACGGAACTCTACAACGTCCAGCGGCTCACCTCGCCTTCCATCGCCGGCGACAGCCAAGTCGTCATTTCCACGATCCAGCGCATGTACGCGACCCTGAAAGGCGAGGAACTGGTGGAAGGCGCGGAAGACGAGAACCCGGCCGAACAGTCATGGCGCCGCAGGGAGCCGCTCCCGGTCGTCTACAACCCCAGGCTGCCACCCGAATATTTCGATGCGGTCGTGATCGATGAGTGCCACCGCTCGATCTACAATCTCTGGCGCCAGGTGATCGAGTATTTCGACGCCTACCTGATCGGGCTCACCGCCACGCCGGACAACCGTACCTTCGGCTTTTTCCAGAAAAACGTGGTCAGCGAGTACAGCCACGAGCGAGCGGTGGCCGACAAGGTCAATGTCGGCAACGAGATCTACCTCATCGAAACCCGGATTACCCAGAGCGGCGAAACGCTGAAGGCCGAGCAACTGGTTGAGAAGCGCGAGCGCGAAACCCGCGCCCGCCGGTGGGAAACACAGGCCGAGGACGAAGAGTATTCCACATCGCAGCTCGACCGCTCGGTCGTGAACCCCGACCAGATCCGAACGGTCATCCGCGCCTTCCGCGACAACTGGCCGGAGATCTTTCCCGGCCGCAACGAACTACCCAAGACGCTGATCTTCGCCAAGACCGACAGCCACGCCGATGACATCGTTCAGACTGTCCGGCAGGAATTCGGCGAGGGCAACGACTTCTGCCGCAAGATCACCAACGCTGCCAGGAATCCCAAGGCCTCGCTTGCGGCCTTGCGCAACGACTACTACCCGCGCATTGCCGTCACCGTAGACATGATCGCCACCGGCACCGACGTGAAGCCGCTCGAATGCCTGCTGTTCATGCGCGACGTGAAATCGCGGAACTATTTCGAGCAGATGAAGGGCCGAGGCACACGGGTCCTCGACCCCGACGACCTTCGGAAGGTCACGCCGTCCGCTCCGGCCAAGACGCACTACGTTATCGTCGATGCCGTCGGTGTAACAAAGTCGCTCAAGACTGCCAGCCAGCCGCTCGACACCAAGCCTTCGATCCCGTTCAAGGACCTCGCCACGGGTCTCATGATGGGCGATCGGTCGGAAGAGACAGTGAGTTCACTCGCCGCCCGCCTCTCTCGCCTCGACAACAAGCTCGAGGCGGAGGACCAGGAACGCATCGCGCAAGCCGCAGGCAAACCCCTTACCGTCATCGTCCGCGAGCTGTTCGACGCCATCGACCCCGACAAGGTCGAGGCCGACGCGAAAGCAGCAGGCCATATCGAACCCGACGACACAGCCATGCAGGCCGCGCGCGAAGACCGGATCAAGCAGGCTGCCAACGTTTTCACGGGTCCACTCATCAATCTCATGGACACGATCCGCCGCGACAACGAGCAGACCATCGACCATGACAATCTCGACTCGCTCCTGCGCACCGAGTGGTCCGGCGACACGGCCGAGAACGCGCGGAAGATCGCTCAGGAATTCGAGGAGTATCTCGAAGAATACCGCGACGTGATCGAAGCGCTGGCCATTTACTTCACGCAGCCCGCGCGGCGGGCCGAGGTGACTTATGCCATGGTCAAGGATGTGCTGGCGAAGCTGAGGGAAGACCGTCCGCTCCTGGCTCCGCTGACTGTCTGGCGCGCCTATGCGCATCTCGACGATTACAAGGGGGCCAATCCGGCAGGCGACCTTACCGCACTGGTCTCCCTCATCCGCCGTGTCTGCGGACTGGACGAAACGCTGACCCGCCATTCCGACCGGGTGCGGCGGAACTTTCAGAACTGGGTGCTGTCGCGCCATGCCGGGGCGGGCGAAAAGTTCTCCGAGGAGCAGATGGCCTGGCTGCGCATGATCCGCGACCACCTCGCCACCTCCTTCACCATCGAGCGCGAGGACCTTGAGTTGGCTCCCTTCGACGCGCACGGCGGTCTGGGGCGCATGTATACCCTCTTCGGAGACAGGATGGATGCCGTCATGTCCGAAGTGAATAAGGCCCTTGCGGCATGACAGATCTGCCGGATGGCTGGGCCATTGCACCTCTCGAAGAACTGGTCGCATCCGACGGCATTTTCACTGATGGCGACTGGGTTGAGAGCAAGGACCAAGATCCGAATGGTGAAGTTCGTCTGATCCAGTTGGCAGACATCGCCGATAGCCAGTTCATGGACAAGTCATCACGCTTCCTGACGCGCGAAAAGGCCAGCGAACTGAGCTGCACTTTTCTCAAAAAGGGCGACCTGATGGTCGCCCGTATGCCTGATCCTTTGGGACGCTGCTGCATCTTCCCGCTTGAGGGAGAGAAGCGTTTTGTGACGGTGGTCGATGTCTGCGCGATGCGGCTTGGTTCTGCCGAGATCGATCCACGATATCTCATGCGCGCACTCAACTCGCCTGTCGTTCGCGCTCAGATTATCGCGCTGCAATCGGGTTCGACACGGAAACGAATTTCCCGGAAGAATCTTGCAACAGTGCCAATCCCCATCCCTCCACTCAATGAACAACGCCGCATCGTCGAGCGGGTCGAGGCGCTGTTCGAGGAGATCGACAGGGGCGTCGAGAGCCTGCGAGCCGCGAAGAATGCCGTCGCCCTCTACCGCCAATCTCTCCTCAAGTCGGCATTTGAAGGTAGCCTCACCGCTGACTGGCGGGCGCAGAATCCCGACAGGCTGGAAAGCCCGGATGCCCTCCTTACCCGAATTCGGGAGGAACGCGAATCCCGCTACCGAGCTACTATCGACGATTGGAGGGAAGCCGTTGCCGAATGGAGAAAAGGCGGCGAGAAGGGAAAGAAGCCCGCCAAGCCTAAGCGACCTGAAGGCTTTGACCTTCTATGCACGTCAGACAATCTGCCTTGGCCATCCGCCTGCGTCCAAGCGCTGCTGGACGCACCACTCATTAATGGTAGGTCTGTGAAAGATAAGGCGGGAGGTTTTCCCGTGCTTCGCCTCACGGCGCTGAAGAACGGCAGGATTGATTTTCAGGAATTCAAAGAAGGAGACTGGAGCAAAGAAGACGCAGAGCCCTTCTTCGTGCAACGCGATGATATATTCATGGCGCGAGGCAACGGTAGCAAGAAACTCGTCGGCATCGCTGGAGTTGCGCTGGATGATCCGACGCCGATTGCCTTTCCTGACACAATGATCCGGGCACGACTGGATACCAGCGCCGTTCAGTCTGAGTATTTCCTCTTGGTATGGAACTCGTGGACGACGCGCCGGCAGATCGAAAAGGCGGCTCGAACCACGGCGGGCATCTACAAGATCAATCAGGGGCACATTTGCGGATTTGTGCTTCCTCTACCTTCTCTAGCGGAACAGGCTGAAGTCGTCCGGGTTCTCCGGGGCCGCCTTGAGGCAGCCGAATTGCTGGATAGGGAAATCGACACCAACCTCGCTCGCGCCGATGCCCTCCGCCAATCCATTCTGAAGAGAGCGTTTGCCGGTCAACTCGTGCCCCAGCATCCGGACGACGAGCCTGCATCTGCCCTGCTGGAAAGGATTTGTGCCGAACGCGCCGAGATGCCAGGGAAGAGGCGGAAGGCTCGGATAGGAGCATGAGCAATTTTCAGAGAGACGGATCGACCAGCAATTCTCATGTCGGGCGGGCGTTCGAAGCCCGGGCCCGGAAGGTGCTTGCCGAAAACGGCCTTCGGCTGGAATCCGGCCACAAGGTTCCGTGCGGCCTGGGCGCGGTGCGGAAGAGCCATACGTTCGATCTAGGCTCTGACAATCCCACGGTCATCGTTGAGTGCAAGTCCCATACCTGGACGTCCGGTGGCAATGTGCCGAGCGCCAAGATGAAGAACTGGGCCGAGGCCATGTTCTATTTCCACATGGCGCCGCCGGACTACAGAAAGATATTCTTCGTCGAGCGAAGCATGCGTCCCGGCCGGTCCGAGTCGCTGCTGGCCTACTTCCTGCGCACGCAGGCCCACATGATCCCTCCGGCCGTAGAGTTCTGGGAACTGGACGGCGACAGCGACGAATTGATCGTCCACGAGGTGCGAGCATGAACACTGCCCCGATCGTCTCCAGGGTCTGGAGTTTCTGCACTACGCTGCGTGACGACGGCGTCGGATACGGGGACTATCTTGAGCAGCTGACCTACCTGATCTTCCTCAAGATGGCGGACGAATATGCCAGGCCGCCCTACAGCCGGGATGTCGGCATCCCCGAAGGCTACGGCTGGACAAGCCTGACCACACGCCGCGGCGCAGAGCTCGAGGTGCATTACGTCGCGCTTCTGCGCAGGCTCGGCGAGCAGAGAGGCATGCTCGGCCAGATTTTCACGAAGGCGCAGAACAAGATCACCGATCCGGCCAAGCTCTTCCGGCTGATCGACATGGTCGACGGTACCGATTGGGTAGTGCTGGGAGCGGACGTGAAAGGCGACATCTACGAGGGATTGCTGGAGCGGAACGCCGAGGACACCAAGTCGGGCGCTGGCCAATATTTCACACCCCGCGCTCTGATCCGCGCAATGGTGGCGTGCGTTCGCCCCGAGCCCGGCAGGACCATCGCCGACCCGGCCTGCGGGACAGGCGGGTTCTTTCTTGCTGCTCACGACTTCCTGACCGACCCGCACAATTACGCGCTCGACAGGGACCAGAAGGCGTTCCTGAAGCACGTGACGTTCCGTGGCAACGAGATCGTCGCGGGCACGCGGCGGCTTTGCCTGATGAACATGTTTCTCCACGGGATCGGCGAGATGACTGGGGAGACGGCGGTTTCCCCAGCTGACGCGCTGATCTCTCCACCTCCGGAGACATTCGACTACGTCCTTGCCAATCCCCCTTTTGGCAAAAAGAGCTCAATGAGCTTCACCAATGCCGAGGGCGAGCAGGAGACCGACGACCTGACCTATAACCGCCAGGATTTCTGGGCGACGACTGCGAACAAGCAGCTGAACTTCGTCCAGCACATCCGGACCATGCTGAAGACCACCGGCCGCGCCGCCGTCGTCGTGCCCGACAATGTGTTGTTCGAAGGCGGCGCCGGCGAGACGGTCCGCCGGAGACTGCTGCACACCACCGACCTGCACACGATCCTGCGCTTGCCGACGGGCATCTTCTATGCCCAGGGGGTCAAGGCGAATGTCATCTTCTTCGACAACCGTTCAGCAAGCCCCGATCCGCAGACGTCCAAGGTCTGGTATTACGATTACCGCACCAACGTACATCACACGCTCAAGCAGAAACCACTTACCTACTCGCACCTTGAGGACTTCATCGCCTGCTATAATCCGTCGAACCGGCATATCCGGCAGGAGACATGGAGCGAAGAAACCCCGGACGGCCGATGGCGCGCGTACCTGCGCGAAGAGCTTCTTCAACGCGACAAGGCCAGCCTCGACCTGTTCTGGATGAAGGATGCTTCCATGACCGATTTTGACAACCTGCCAGAGCCGGATGTGCTCGCGGCGGAGATCGTGGAGAACCTGCACTCAGCCTTGACCAGCTTCCAAGCGATAGATGAAAATCTGGGCACCGCGGTTGGACATGATCCAGTTTCCAATTCGGGATTCACAAGACCAGGCTAGGCCTTCTCTGTCGAACTGGCGTTGAAGGCTGAAATGGGGAGGATCGGTCGGTCGTGGCCGGGTGCACGGTGACAGCGCTTTGCACGTAACCAAAGGCAGTTCGCCATGCGGTACAGTCCGTCGAGCAAGGTGCTTTTCCTCTCGATCTGCTCGCTGACCAAGGCCGGCGGCGGCAGTCACGAATACGACCCGGGCGAAGCGATCGCCTCGGAGTTGACGCCGCGTCTGGCAAGGAAGCTGCTTTGGTGCCGCGAGCAGGTCCGCAATCTGGTGGGGAAAAGGCCGGAGGTGACTTGGCAGGGTATTCCGCTGCCGGAGCTCGAATACAATGAGCGCTTGACGTGCGGCCCCGATTTCGGCGGCGATTGCGCGGCGCGCTACCTGACGGCCGTGGAGCGCTACGAAGGACGCTTCTTTCTCGGGTTGGGATCGGACAGGGCGGACGTCCTTCGGGCCTCCAGCCATCATTTGCTTCTGCTTTCGGGGCTCTACGGCCTCCTGCGGCCGTTCGAGCCGGTTCAGCTCTATAGCTGTCCCCTGGTCTCCGAGGTGGCAAAGCTCTGGCGCGAGAACGGCGTGCTTACGGATGTCTTAAGCAGCTATGTGATCGACAACTCCATCGAACGGATAGTTGATCTGTCCGCTGTCGACGCCTACCGCAGGCTCGTTGATTGGGAGCAAGTGTCCGGGCATGGCGTTGAAGTGTTGCATTGCTTCCACGTCATGGGTGCGGGCGACCATGCGTTGATTCCATTTGGACAGACGTTGCGAGCCCGGTTGCTCGGGATGCCGGAGGACGAACTGCTCGCCCCTGAGCCGGAAGATCGCATGGGCGGTATCGCCTTCAGGGCATTGCCGGCGCCTGGGAGGGAGTTTCCGAACGAAGCAGCCGTAATCGCGGCCGCGCGGCCGGAAGAGGATATCGTCGAAGCCCACGCGACAGG
>JAPOZD010000099.1:0-13152 GCA_026706245.1 Alphaproteobacteria bacterium | reverse complement strand
CGACAGGATCGGTCGGCGAGGTGCTCAGCGGCGGCAATCCCGAGCCTTCGGCAGGCGACCGTGACGAACGCTGGCGGTTTGCGGCGCTGCAGAACTTTCGGAAGGACGTCTGGCGCGAGCCGAAACTGTTCGAGCGGGTGGCGAACTCGATCATGGAGATCTGCAAGGATCCGATGACCCCACGCGGTAACACGATCAAGCGCCTCTCGGGCGACATGAGCGGATACTGGCGATACCGGCTCGGCGACTTTCGGCTTGTATACCGACCGGAAATTGATCGCCGGATCGTCTATTGCTATCGGCTGGTGCCTCGAGGCGGCGCCTATGATTGAGCGGAAGGAAGAGACCCAATGAATGGCGATGGCAGGCTAGTCGGGTCCGGTAGACTGGGGGAAGCATATGTTTCGGATCGACCTACCTGAGAATCGGCTTGTTCGTCTCAAGGAACGCCGTTTTGCGGACCTGAACCTTCAGGAGCGCGACCATCTTCAGGAATGGCTCGCGCGCATGCCCGACGCGCTGGGCGAAGAGTTGCTGATCGTGCAGAAGGAGTTCGACGGCTTCGCGGACACGCGCGAACGCCTCGACCTGCTTGCTTTGGATAAGGAAGGCCGGCTGGTGGTCGTCGAGAACAAGCTCGACGACTCGGGCCGGGATGTCGTGTGGCAAGCGCTGAAATACGTGGCCTACTGCTCCAGCCTGAAGAAGGCGGACATTGTCGAGATTTATCAGAAATATCTGGACCGCTGGTCGGAAGGCGCGGACGCGGTGGCGAACCTGTGCGATTTCCTCGATGTCGAGGACTTGGACGAGGCGGTGCTGAATGCCGGCAATGAACAACGGCTGGTGCTGATCGCCGCGAATTTTCGAAAGGAGGTGACGACGACCGTGCTTTGGCTGCTCGGCCACGGGGTCCGCGCCCAGTGCTTCCGCGTCGTGCCTTACAGCTTCGGCGAAGAGCTCTTCATCGACCTGCGGCAGATCATTCCGATGCCCGAGGCCGCTGACTACATGATCGGAATGGCGGCCAAGGATTCCGAGGAGAAATCCGTTCAGGGAGCGCAGAGGCGCAGCCATGGACTGCGGCAGGCGTTCTGGACCAGGGTGCTCGAGGAACTCCGCACCCGGAACGTTGCTCGGTTCGAAAACATCAGCCCATCGAAGGATCACTGGCTGAGTTGCGCTGCCGGTGTGGCCGGTTGCAACTTCTCCCTCATATTCCTGAGGGCCGAAGCGCGCGTGGAGCTGAGTCTCCAGCGTTCCGACGCCGCCGAAAACAAATGGCTGTTCGATCGGCTCGAAAGCGGGAAGCATGAACTCGAAGGCCGGTTCGGAAACGAACTCCGGTGGCGGCGGATGGATGATCGAAAGGCAAGCAGGATCAACTATTCGTGCCCCTTCGACAGCTACGATGAGAGGAATTGGCCGGAGATCGCCGAGTGGATGTGTGATCACATTGTCGGACTCATTGAGACCTTCTCCGAACCGCTTATCCGTTTGAATCAGGAACTCAAACCCGGAACCGGAGCACCGCCCGATGAACGGGACGTCGCTGCGTCGGCCTCGGAGGATTGATTGGCTTGGTCCGGCCTATGCAGGGCGAGGATGGCGGAGAAGAGAGCAACATGAGGGAAGCGCCATTCAGGGACTGGTTGAAGAACGAGAGGGGGCTGAGCGACCGCACTGTTGGAAGTCGAATCAGCAATTGCCGGCGTGTGGAGCGCCATGAGGGCGATCTCGACGGTCACTACGATTCCGACGAACTGGGAGGCTTGTTGCAGCGCTTGGACCCAACGCAACCCGAACACGGGATTTCGATCACGGGCAACGTCTACAACGGCACGGCAACGCTGAAGAGTGCGGTCGCACTCTATCGCGATTTCCGGAAGGGCGCCGAACGAAGCGTTGCTTCAGGCTGCATTCCCGAGATGCGACGGCCGAAACGGCGGCAGCGTCCCGGACCGAAAACGCAGTGGCCTGCCTGGCCGCACCCGAAAGATGAGGATCTCCTCGAACTTGCCAGGACGATGGCGCCGTTCGTGCGGTTTCTCGATCCGGGAATCGTCGAAGCGGTAACCGAAGACAATCGGCGCTTCGGAAGCGAGTGGTCCGCCTCGTTGGAAGCGCTCGGCATCGATCCTGCAATCTATCTCTGGGAGGGTTCGCCCTGCGCTTTTCCGGGAGTTCGGCGGTACGCCGGAAGCACTGAGATTGCGGTGTTCCGGAAGCGGACCGAAACCGGAGAAGCGCCGCCACAATGCCTGTCGCTCGACGACAACGACTATCCGAAACATCTTTGGGCATTCGTCTTTACAAGCAAGCCGTTTCGCAAGCGGGGTCCACCCGGCTACCAACTTGCGCACCTCTTCGACCACAAGGAGTACGGAAGCCGATTGCATGATGAACTCGACACGCCGCGGGGATTTGAGGAGTCGGTCTTGCCCTACGGACTGTTCACAAGCGCCGCGAATTCGGTGTATGCGCCGGGTACTTTCGTGAAGCCAACGGATTTTTCGCCCAAGCTGCGAAGCCTGATCCAGAGACGGGCGCAGCAGCTCTACGACAACGTTTGCTGCCTGGCGCCACCTCCCTTGAAGGTAAAGCCCTGCACAGACCCGGATTGGGCCGTGGACAATTTCCAATGGAGTGCGCCCGTGGGTCGTATGGAGTGGGTTGCCGATTTCCTGGAATTCCGACGCCGTCGCATTGACGAACTTATCGAAAGGCGAAGCGCGATGGATGATGAGCAGGACTGAGCTGCATCGGGAAATTTGTAAATGCTGGCGACGCCGGAAAGGCATTGCAGCGGTGCTGGTGGAGGGGTGGTGTTATGTTCTCGCAGTCGCGCAACCTCTTGCCATGGCCGCCGCGATGCCAGCCCCGACTCGTTCCGCGGCTGCCTCGACCTCTCGGTCACCGACATGGGCGTATCTGAGCGTCATGGTCGGCTGCGTATGACCGAGCATTTTGGCGACGGTGGGAAGCGGAACGCCGTTGGCCACGGCCTGGCTCGCCACGGTATGGCGCAAATCGTGCAAACGCACATTCTCGATCCCCGCCTCCCGCCTTGCCCGGCGCCAGAAACCGAGATTGCTGGACTGCGGCCTTTCCAGGTCTTTCGGCGAGGGAAAGACGTAGGCACTCCCGTTTCGCGGCTGGCGGGCGATGATGGCCTGCGCGGCCTCGCTCAGCCAGACCGTGCGCGGCCCCGTCTTGGCTTCGGCCAATCTGAGCACGTCGCCATCGACCTCCGGCCATCTCAGCGTCACGATTTCGCTCTTGCGGCAGCCCGTCAGCAGAAGCAGGCGGATGATGTCGGCCTGCGGCAGGCAGGAGGGTCGTTTCTCCACCAGCCGGTCCAGGGTCCGGTGAAGCCGGGCGATCTCTTCGGCGGACAGGAAGCGGGTCATCTTCCGGCGCGGGTTCGGCCTGACGCCCGCGACCGGATCGTTGTTTACATGGCCGACGGCCTTCGCGGCGGTCATGATCTTGCGCAGCACGGCGAGGGTCATGTTGGCCGCGCCCGGCGTCCTGCAGCTCATGGCGTCGAACCAACGTTCAATCGTGGGCCTGCGGATGCGGTCGAGGCGAAGGGCGCCGAAGGCAGGCAGAAGCCGCCGATCAAGCATATGCCTCACGCGCTTGCCCCAGCCCGTGCTGAAGCGCTGCGCCGATAGCCAGTCCTCCATGACGAAATCCCGGAAGAGGGGAACGGCAGCCCGGCCGGCTGGGTCTTCGGTGCAAAGCGGATGCGAGCCATTCAGCAAGGCCCGGCATTCGCTCCGGGCTTCCTCCACCGTCATCAGCGCGGCCGAACCGACGGTCGTGCGCATCGCCCTGCCGTTCACGGTTCCGTGCCACACGAAACTGCGATGCCCGGACGGACGGACCCGCACGCCCAGACCGGCAACGCGAATATCCTTGACGATGTATTCGGTCCCGCCCGGCTTCAGTCTTGCAACGCTTGCATCTGTCAGGCGGACCTTTCTCGCTTTGCCGGTCATGACTGCACCCCCGAGAGCAGCGGTGCCAGCGCCTCGACCGTCTCCCGGACAGTGGCGTCGGAGAGATGCGCATATTTCAGCGTGGTCGCCGCATTGTCATGACCCAGCAGCCGGCCCACCGTCCGAATTGTCTCGCCGCTCGACAGCGCCATGCTGGCGAAACTGTGACGGGTGTCGTGCAGGCGAACATCGTCAAGACCCGCCTCGGCTCGCAGCTCCATCCAGAAGGCGTCGAGCCAACTCCAGGGCGAGCGACGGTCTCCGATGGGAAACACCCATCGCCGTGACCGGGGCAGCTTGTTGAGGATCCCCCGCGCCGCCTCGCAAAGCCAGACAGTGCGGGGACCAGTTTTGGAATCGGCCAGATAGAGCCTGCCGTCGCGGTAGAAGCGCCATTCAAGGGTGACGATCTCCGACTTGCGGCAGCCAGTCAGCAGAAGCAGGCGCAAGGCTGCGACGCGAAACGGCTGTCGGGCCTCGTGCCGGTCCAGAACCATGCCGAGGCGGCGGTATTCCTCGGGCGACAGGAAGCGCTCCGACCGCTTCTGCCGGTAGCGCCGGATGTCCTTGCAGGGATTGCCGCCGTCGGGACGGTATCCCCAAGCCTCGGCCTGCTGCATGATGACGGACAGGATCGGCGCCGAGCGGTTCGCCGCCGCCGGCACCGCATGGAGCGAGCGGAACCAGCGCTGCACCTCTTCGCGGTCGATCTCGGCGACGGGCCGACCCGTGAAGAAGGGCAGGATTTGTCGCTGGAGATAGTAGCGGTTGACCGCGAGTGTGCGCGGCTTCCAGCGCCTGCCGTAACGGGAGAAGACCTCTTCGGCGACGGTCTCGAACAGTGCATTGCCGGACACGTCCGCTTCGACATCCCTTTCGTCGCGGAGAGCGGCCAGCATGGACCGGGCACGAGCGCGCGCCTCGACCTCGGTCATGACCGCGGTATCGCCGACGATCTTCCAGACCCGGTGGCCCCGGTGCTGGCTGTGGATGAAGTAACGCTTCCTGCCCGAAGGCATGACGCGGACGCCGTATCCCTTCAGTTCGGCGTCCCTTACATTGCGGACGGACTTGCGGGGCCGGAGATTATCGACCCGGTGCTGGGTGAGGCGAGTGGCTGCCACGATTGCGGTTCCCCGATCGGTTGCACTGGGTGCAAAACCGGGTTCGATCTCGTGCCCGGTTGCACCGGAAACGGGAAAATTCCACAATCATGTCAGTCAGTTAGCACCGAAGGTGCGGCAGATGTGTGAATCCGGTAGGCCTCCGAGCCGGGACCTCACGCGGCCAGCGCAAGCAGGCGGTCGAGGTCGAGATGCTCTTCCAGATGGTCGGCGAGGCCGTCCAGCACGGCGTCGATTTCCGTCTCCCAGGCCCGTTGCCGCTCGGCACCCATGCGCGCGAGGAAACGTTCGCGGAACCCGTCATTCGCGAACAGGCCGTGGCAATAGGTGCCGAACACGAGGCCGTCTTCCGAGACCGCGCCCTCGGGGCGTCCGTCGAGATGCAGGAACGGCCGGGCAAGGCCGGGCCCGGACGAGCGGCCCATGTGGATTTCGTAGCCGGTGAGCCCGTCGGCGGTGCAGACCGGCACTGTCTGTTTCTCGGCCTCCAGCACCGTCTCGATGTCGAGCAGCCCGAGGCCGGCGCTCGACCCCGGCGGGCCTTCGACGCCGTCCGGGTCCGACACGCGCCGGCCCAGCATCTGGAAGCCGCCGCAAAGCCCCAGCACACGCCCGCCCCGGCGCAGATGGGCCCGGATGTCGATATCCCAGCCCTGGTCCAGCAGGAAGGCGAGGTCGGCCCGCGTGTTCTTGCTGCCAGGCAGCACGGCGAGGTCGATATTGGCGGGCAACACCTCGCCGGGGCGCACGAAGCGGACGCCGATCTCGCCGGCCAGGGGGTCGAGATCGTCGAAATTGGCGATGCGCGGATATCGGAACGCGGCAACGCGCCGCGGCCCCGCGGGCAACCGGTCGGCCTCCAGGGCCATGGAATCCTCCGCCGGCAGCTTGCCCGCGTCCTCGAACCAGGGCACCACGCCGAGGCAGGGCAGCCCCGCCAGGCGCTCCAGCGCGGGAATCGCGGGATCGAACAGGGCGGGATCGCCCCGGAACCTGTTGACGATATAGCCGCGAAGCCTTGCCGCATCGGCGGGCGGCAGGACATGGCGCGTGCCGGCGATCGCGGCGATGACGCCGCCCCTGTCTATGTCGGCGACCAGCACCACAGGCAGCCCGGCCGCCTCCGCAAAGCCCATATTGGCGATGTCGCCCGCGCGGAGATTGATCTCCGAAGCGCTGCCGGCCCCCTCGACCAGAACGAGGTCCACATTTTCCGCAAGCCGGTGGAAGGCGTCCAGCACGCTCTCCAGCAGGCCGGCCTTCAGGCGCGCATAGTCCTTCGCGTCCGCCCGGCCGACGGCGCGTCCGGCCAGCACGACCTGCGCGCCCCGCTCCGATTCGGGCTTCAGCAGCACCGGGTTCATGTCCACATGCGGCGCCACTCCAGCTGCCCGCGCCTGAAGCGCCTGGGCGCGGCCGATCTCGCCGCCCTGCGGCGTGACCGCAGCATTGTTCGACATGTTCTGCGGCTTGAAGGGCCTGACGCGGAGGCCGCGCCGCGCCCAGGCACGGCAGAGCCCCGCCACGATGAGCGACTTGCCCGCATCCGAACCGGTCGCCTGCACC
Source organism: Alphaproteobacteria bacterium (assembly GCA_026706245.1). GTDB lineage: Bacteria > Pseudomonadota > Alphaproteobacteria > Bin95 > Bin95 > Bin95. The sequence continues at coordinate 6,458 of JAPOZD010000099.1, read as the reverse complement.
ATCAGCGCTTTGGCCGGCATGGTGTCGCGCCCGCTTCGAGAGTGACCGGAACCGCCGCTCCGGCCCGCTAGAACCGGCTCAACGCCTCGCGAAGCGCATCTGCCGCAGGGTTGGCGTGGGCGCGCTCGATGACGATGGCGTGGGGCGTTGCGCCCTCCCTGTAGAAGGCCCGGTTCCAGTCCTGGCGGCGCGCAATCACTGCGCCTTCCAGGGAGGCGCCGGCGAAGAGGCCCTGGCTCGTGGAGAAGGTGAGAATGTCGGGCCCGATATTGCTGGTCGTCGAGCCCTCGATGCCCGCGCCCTTGGGGCCGGCCGCGACGGAGGCGTCGGCGCCGAGCTTCATCTGGTCTTCGAGCACCGCCTCGACGGCACCGTCCGTGCGCATCAGCAGCATCGCCTCGGCGGTCTGGCCGCCAATCTGCAGGCCGAAGCTGATCGAAGCCATGGTGTAGAAGGCCGGATAGCTCCACGATCCCTTCTCGTTGCGGGTCAGCAGAACGCCGCTGCCGCCCTCGCCGCCCACCAGGAAGGCGCCCTTGATGAGCGTCGGGAAGACCAGGACGGCCTTGGCCCCGGCGAGGAAGTGCCGGAGGCTCGGCCCGGCGTCCGGGTCGCGCGCGAGCCGCTGAACCGCAATGCGGGCCTTGTCCACGAGTTCGGTCGCCTCTGTCTCTTCCGTCGAGGCCGCGGCAGGTGCCGACCAGAGCGCGGCCACCAGCAGGAGCGGGAGGATCGGGCGGGCTGACAGGTGCTTCATCGGCGCCATGCTCCTAGAATTCGATGCCGATCTGGGCCTTCACACCGGCGCGGAAAGGGTGCTTCACCAGAGTCATTTCGGTGACGAGGTCGGCAACTTCAATCAATTCGGGCCGGGCGTTGCGCCCGGTGACGACGACATGCAGGTCCTCGCGGCGGTTTGTCAGCGCCGACAGCACCCGGTCGAGGTCCAGATAGCCGTAGCGCAGTACGATGTTCAACTCGTCGAGAATCACCATGGCGTTGGACGGATCGGCCATCATGGCTTCGGACATCTCCCAGGCGGCTTCGGCGGCGGCGATGTCGCGCGCGCGGTCCTGCGTCTCCCAAGTGAAGCCCTCGCCCATGGCGCGAATCTCGACCAGCTCCGGGAACCGGGCGAACACCTCACGCTCGCCCGTCTTCCACACGCCCTTGACGAACTGCACCACGCCGACCTTGAGGCCGTTGCCGACGGCGCGGGCCGCGAGCCCGAAGGCCGCGGTCGACTTGCCCTTGCCCTTGCCGGTGTGGACGATCAGCAGGCCCTTCTCGATGGTCTTGGTGGCCAGCATCCGGTCGCGCGCAGCCTTGCGCTTGCGGGCCTTCTCATTCGCCCGGGCGTTGACGGTTTCTTCGTCGAGGAGGCCGGGCTCCCGGCTCATGGACGCTCTCCGCTGGCCAGCGACCGGAGCAAATCATATCCGAAATTGGCTCTCGGACGCCACAGGCCCCGGTCCAGCGCTTCGAGGAATCGCGCCGCCGTCTCGCGAAGCGCGGCGGGGTTGCTGCCCTCCATGAAGGCGCGCACCTCTTCGTCCCGGATATAGGCGTCGAACAGCATCTCGAAGTGGTGGTCCTTCACCGCGCCCGTCGTTGCGGCGAAGGCGAAGAGGTAATCGACGGTGGCGGCGATTTCGAACGCGCCCTTGTAGCCGTGGCGCATGACGCCGCGGATCCCTTTGGGGTTGGCGGCGCGCGCGCGCACCGTGCGGGCGATCTCCTCCTCAAGGCTCATGATGCGCGGGCGTTCCGGGCGGGTGTGGTCGTTGTGATAGACCGCCGGCCGCCGCCCGGAGAACATGGCTGCCGCCGCCGCAAGCCCGCCTTCGAACTGGTAGTAGTCGTCACTGTCCAGCAGGTCGTGCTCGCGGTTGTCCTGGTTGTGGACGACGGCCTCGACGCGCGCGAGCCGGCGCTCGAAGGCATGGTGCGCGGGCCGGCCTTCCTCGCCGGCGCCGTAGGCGTAGCCGCCCCAGGCGACATAGGCGCGCGCCAGGTCCTCCGGCCCGTCCCAGCCGCCCTCGTCGATCAGCGCCTGCAGGCCCGCGCCATACGCTCCCGGCATGGAGCCGAACACGCGCCAGGTCGCCTCGCGGAAGCTGTCCCCTTCCGGCGTGCGGAGCGGGTTGTCGTCCTCGTTTAGCCGGGCCACCGCCCGCACCGCGCTGTCGAACAGGTCGATCAGGCCCGGAAAGGCGTCGCGGAAGAACCCGGAAATGCGCAAGGTGACATCCACGCGCGGGCGGTCGAGCACGCGGCGCGGCACGATCTCGAAGCCGGTGACCCGCCCGGAGCCATCGTCCCAGGTCGGGCGCACGCCCATTAGCGCCAGCGCCTGGGCAATGTCGTCGCCGCCGGTCCGCATGGTGCTGGTGCCCCACGCGCTGAGCGCCAGCGCGCGCGGCCATTCGCCGTGGTCGCGGACATGGCGCTCGACCAGCAGCGTCGCCGAATGCCAGCCGAGCTGCACGGAGGCGGGCGTCGGCACGGCGCGGGTATCGACGGAATAGAAGTTCCGCCCCGTCGGCAGCACGTCCGGCCGTCCCCGCGTCGGCGCGCCGGAGGGCCCGGGTTCGACGAAGCGCCCGGCCAGGCCCGCCTGGAGGCCCTCGATTTCCGCCTCGCCCGAGCGGTCCAGAGCCGGGGCCAGCGTGTCGTTCAGGAATTCAAGCGCAGCGGTGCTTTCGGGGCCGGGCGGCTCGTCCGCGCCTTCCGCCAGCCGGGCCATCGCGGCCTCCAGCCGTTCCAGCGTGTCGCCGGCCGTGCGCCAGAGGGTATCGCCGGTCAGGAACGCGGGCCGGGGGCCGGTCCAGGGCGCGGCAAAGTCCTCGCCGAGTTCGAGGCCGAGGTCCGCCGTGAGCGCCGGCAGCAGCCGCGCGCGCATGGCGGCCACCAGCAGGTCGCGCCGCTGGCGGCCTTGCGGAGACGCGCCGAAGACATGCAGCCCGTCGCGGATCTGCAACTCCTTCAGCTCGCAGAGATAGCCGTCGAGCTTGCCGAGCGCCGCGGCCTCACCGTCCTCGGGGCGGATGCCGCAATCGGCCGCCAGGCCGTCGCGCCCTGCGAGGTCCAGGATCGCCTCGGCCAGCACGGGCAGGCGGCGCGGGTCCAGCGCCGTTGCTTGGAAATATTCGTCCACCAGCCTTTCCAGCTCCACCATCGGTCCGTGGCTCTCGGCGCGCGTGAGCGGCGGGGTCAGGTGGTCCACAATTGCGGCATGAGTGCGGCGCTTGGCCTGCGCGCCCTCGCCCGGATCGTTGACGATGAACGGATAGAGGTTCGGCAGGGGGCCGAGCACGGCGTCGGGGAAGCAGTCCCCGGAGAGCGCCAGCGCCTTGCCCGGCAGCCATTCCAGATTGCCGTGCTTGCCGAGATGGATGACGGCATGCGCCCCGAAGCCGCGCCGCAGCCAGCCGTAGAACGCCAGATAGGCGGGCGGCGGCGGCAGGGCGGGGTCGTGATAGCTGGAGGCCGGGTCGATGTCGTAGCCGCGCGACGGCTGTACCGCGACCACGATATCGCCGAAGAGGAGCGCAGGTATTGTGTAATCCCGGCAGGCGAGGCCCCAGCGTTCCCGCACGGCGGCGGTCGCGCCCGTCGGCAGGTCGTTCAGGAAGGCTTCCAACGCGCTCTTCGGAAATACCGGGCCTCCGGCACGCGCCTGTTGCAGCCCGCGCATCAGCGTGTCGCCCTCCGCCGGTAGCCCTTCGGCCCCGAGCGCGCGGAGCACGGCGAGCGCCGAGGCCGGCGTGTCGAGGCCGACGCCATTGCCGATGCGCCCGTCGCGCGTCGGGTAGTTGGCGAGGACTACGGCGATGCGCTTGCGCCCCGGCCGGCGGAGCCGCGCCCAATTGGCGGCGAGTTCGGCCACGAAGCGCACCCGGTCCGGCACCGGCCGGTAGCGGGTGATGTCGCATTCCGTCGCCGCATCGCGGCGGCTCGCGGCCTTGAAGGAGACCGCGCGCGAGATCAGCCGCCCGTCCACTTCCGGCAGCGCGATATTCATGGCGATGTCGCGCGGGGAAAGGCCGCGAGTCCCCTCCCGCCAGACAGCCTCCGCGCCGCCCGAGAGCACCGCCTGGACCACCGGGCAGTCATAGCGGTCGAGCGGGCCCGGGCCGTCCGCGCCGCGCGCCGCGAAGCCGGTGGTGTTCACGATGACGGAGGGCGGCTCCTCGGCGAACAGGCGGTGCAGCAGGCGGAGCGAATCGGGGTCCTTGAGGCTTGAAACCGCGACCGGCCGGGGCGACAGTCCCGCCGCTGCCATCTCTTCGGCCAGCATGTCGATGGCCGCGACATTGCCCGCCTGCAGATGCGCCCGGTAGAACAGCAGCGGCGCAGCCGGTCCCTCGCCCGTGGCCGCGTTATAGGGCTGGGCGCGCGGGATCGGCGCGGGTTCCTGCCAGCGGGCGGGGCGGCCGAGAAGGTGGGCGGCGTAGCGCAGGCAGTTCAGCGCATTGTCGGGGCCGCCCTCCGCCAGGTAGCGCCAGAAGCGGCGGCAGGCGTCCGCGTCGAGGTTGGAGAAGGCGTCGAGCTCCGGGTCCGGCCGGTCGTCCCCCGGCAGCAGCGCCACCGGCGCTTCCAGCGCGCCCAGCCGCTCGACGCCATAAGGCCAGTAGCCGCGCCCGCCGAGGAGCCGCACCACGACCAGCCGGGCGCGGGAGAGCACGCGCTCGACATGCAGGTCGATGGAGAGGTTGTGGCCGAGCGCCATGATGTTGGCGAGCCTGAGCGTCGGGACCTCCCCATCCTCGGTGAGCCGTTTTCGCTGCGCTTCGGCGAGCAGCGCGAGTTCGGTGTCGGCCGCGCTCAGGATCGCGATGTCGCCCGGCGTCTGGCCGAGATCGACAGCCTCGCCTTCCTCGACCGCGCCGGGGGTTGCGGCTAGGAGATGCACCGCCCGCCAAGCGTCCGGGCGACGGCCTCGCGGTCGAGGCCGGCGAAGCCGATCACCACGAGCCGCGTCTGTGGTTCTTCGCCGGCCTGCCAGGGCCGGTCGTACCAGGTCTCGGTGCGGGCGCCGACGCCCTGGACGGCAAGCCGCATCGCCTTGCCCTCGACCGCGGCGAAACCCTTGATGCGCAGAACATCATGGTCCTGCGCGGCTTCCGCGATGCGCTCGGCGAGCGCGGCCGGTTCGACCGGCCCCGCCTCGACCGCGAAGCTCTCGAAGTCGTCATGGTCATGCTCGTCCTCGCCGTCATGGTGCGAGGGGCGCGCGTCGAGGTCGTCTTCCGCTGCCGCTTCCAGGCCGAGAAGCAGCCGCGCATCGACGGCGCCGCCGGTCGCGCCGACAGCCTTGACGGCGGGCGAGCGCAGCCCGGCCCGCACGTCTTCCAGCACGCCCTGCCATGCCGGCCTGTCCAGCAGGTCGCGCTTGTTGACGACCACGAGGTCGGCAGCGGCGAGCTGGTCCTCGAACAGCTCTTCCAGCGGCGCGTCGTGGTCGAGCGCCGGGTCGGCCCGGCGCGCCGCGTCCACGGCTTCCGGGTCGGCGGCGAAGCGCCCGGCCGCGACGGCCGCGGCATCCACCACCGCGATCACCCCGTCCACGGTCGTGCGCGAGCGGACCTCCGGCCAGGCGAAGGCCTGCACGAGCGGCTTGGGCAACGCCAGGCCCGAGGTCTCGATGACGATATGGTCGGGCGGGTCGGGCCGGTCGAGCAGCGCCTGCATGGTCGGCAGGAAATCGTCGGCCACGGTGCAGCAGATGCAGCCATTGGCGAGCTCGACGATATCCTCGTCCCCGCAGCCCTCGATGCCGCAGGCGCGCAGCAGATCGCCGTCTATGCCGAGGTCGCCGAATTCGTTGACGACCACCGCGAGGCGCCGCCCGCCCGCATTCTCCAGCAGATGGCGGACCAGGCTGGTCTTGCCGGCGCCGAGAAAGCCGGTGACGACGGTTGCCGGTATCTTCGGTTTCAGCATGGGGTGTGCGCTTTCACGGCTTGAGTGGGAGAGGGAGGCCGGCCGCGACGAACACGACCCGGTCCGCGACGCGGACGACCTCCTGGTTCAGCCAGCCCTGCGCCTCGCGGAAACGCCGCCCGAGCGGCGTCGAAGGCACGAGGCCCATGCCGGTTTCGTTGGAGACCAGCACGGTCTGCCGGCTGCGGCTTGCCAGCGCTTCCAGCAGCGCGCCGGTGTCCGGCTCCCGCCCGGCGGCAAGCGCATTGGAGAGCCAGAGCGTCAGGCAATCCGCCAGCACCGGCATGTCGCCGGCCTCCGCCAGCGCCTCGGGCAGGCGCGAGGGCGCCTCGACGGTCGTCCAGCAGGGGCCCCGCCGGGCGCGGTGGCGGGCGATGCGCGCCGCCATCTCGGCGTCGCCCGCCTCGGCCGTGGCGATATAGACGGCAGGCCCGTCGAACAGCGATTCGGCGTAGCGGCTCTTGCCGGAGGCGGCGCCGCCCAGCACCAGGGTCGTGGCGATCATGGGGATG
>JAPOZD010000138.1 GCA_026706245.1 Alphaproteobacteria bacterium | reverse complement strand
ACCAGTGCATCAGCGCGCCGGTCATCGCGGTGAGGGCTGCTAGGCAAAGGGGTTGTTGAGTATGATCGTCTCTTCCCGATCCGGCCCGGTCGAAATGATGTCAATCGGTGCGTTGACCGCCCCTTCGATGCGGTGGATGTAAGCCTTGGCATTGGACGGCAGATCGTCGAGGGACCTGACTCCCACGGTCGATTCGTTCCAGCCGGGGAGTTCCTCGAAGCGCGGCTTGACCTGCGAATGGTATTCGCTGCCGAACCGGGCGGCGCCGTCCCCGCCGTCCGGCCCTTCGTAGCCGACGCAGATGCGGATGCGCTCAAGGCCATCGAGCACGTCGAGTTTGGTCAGGCAGAGGCCGGAGATGCTGTTGATCCGCACCGCCTGCCGGAGCGCCACCGCATCGAACCAGCCGCAGCGGCGCGGCCGGCCCGTGGTGGAGCCGAACTCCCGGCCCCGCTCGGCAAGGCGTTTCCCGGTGTCGTCGAAGAGTTCCGTGGGAAAGGGGCCGGAGCCCACGCGGGTGGCGTAAGCCTTGGTGATTCCCAGCACGTAGTCGAGGTAGACCGGGCCGAAACCGCTGCCGATGGCCGTGCTGCCGGCTGTGGTATTCGACGAGGTGACAAAGGGATAGGTGCCGAGGTCGATGTCGAGCAGCGTGCCCTGGGCGCCCTCGAACAGGATGTTTTCGCCCGCTTCCCGCAATCGATGCAGCAACGCCACCACGTCGGCCACCATGGGCCGAATCTGCTCCGCCGCGGCCGCGCAGCCGTCCAGCGTTTCGTCGAAGTCGACCGGCTCGGCGCCGTAGTAATTTTCCAGGATGAAATTCTGGTAGTTCATCACCTCACCCAGCTTGGCGGCGAAGTCCTGCCAGTAGTAAAGGTCGCCGAGGCGCAAGCCGCGACGGGCGGCCTTGTCCTCGTAGGCGGGCCCGATGCCGCGCAGGGTCGTGCCGATCTTGCCGCTGCCGCGCGCCTGCTCCCGGGCGAGATCGAGCTTGGCGTGATAGGGCAGGATGAGCTGGCAGGCGGGGCTGATGCGCAGCCGCTCCTTTACCGGCACCCCCCTGGCTTCCAGTCGATCCACTTCTTCAAGCAGCGCATTCGGCTCGAGCACCACGCCGTTGCCGATGCAGCACTGGACGCCGGGCCGGAGAATGCCCGATGGTATGAGGTGCAGCACGGTCTTTTCGCCGTCGATGACCAGCGTGTGGCCGGCATTGTGGCCCCCCTGGGTACGCACCACGGCCGCGGCCTGTTCGGTGAGGAGGTCGACGACCTTGCCCTTGCCCTCGTCTCCCCACTGGGTGCCCATGATGACGACATTGCGGCCCATGGCTAGTTTCGCCGCAGCGCCGCTTCGCCCGCCCGTTCTGGCGGACATCGGAAAGACTGCTTCATGGCCGGACGGTCGGATGAATTACCGTCGGGTTAACCCTCGTCGTCCTTCAGGTACTTGAAGAACTCGCTGTTCGGGTCGAGCACCAGCATGTCGCTCTTGTCGCCGAACACCTTTGCGTAGGCGTTGATGCTGCGGGTGAACTCATAGAACTCCGGGTCCTTGTTGAAGGCATCCGCATAGATTGAGGCGGACATGGCATCGCCGTCGCCCCGGATCTGTTCCGCCTCCCGGTAGGCTTCCGCCTCGATCACGACGGTCTGCCGTTCCGCGTCGGCCCGGATACCCAGCGCCAGTTCCTGGCCCTGCGCCCGGTACTGGCGGGCCTCGATTTCGCGTTCCGAGTTCATCCGTTCATACACTGACGTGGAGACTTCGGTGGGCAGGTCGATGCGCTTCACCCGCACATCGATCACCTCCACGCCGACCGCGTCCTGCATCACGCGGTTGAGGTCCGCGGTGAGTTCCTGCATGAGCTGATCCCGTTCCCCGGAGATCACCTCGTGCATGTCGCGGCGGCTGATGGCGTTGCGCAGGCCCTCGTTGACCCGCTCCTGCAGCACCCGGTTGGCCCGGCCTTCATCGCCGGAGCTGGCGGTGTAGTAGTTCTCCACATTCACGATCCGCCACTTGGCGAAGGAATCGACAATGAGCGGTTTTTTCTCCAGCGTGTAGTAGGTTTCCGGGCTGGAATCCAGGGTCAGCACCCGGGCGTCGAATTTCTTCACCTCTTCGGCGACGGGCAGCTTGAAGTGCAGCCCCGGGGGAACGTCCGCCTGGCTGACCGCACCGAAGCGCAGCAGTATCGCCCGCTCCGTCTCGCGCACGATGTAG
>JAPOZD010000262.1 GCA_026706245.1 Alphaproteobacteria bacterium | reverse complement strand
CCGCCGCCCGCCTCGAAGAAGGCGGCCATGACGGCGCGGCACTCGGCGCGCAGCAGCGGGTCATTGCCGACATTGAATGTGATCCAGCTGCCGAGCCCGACCGCCGGCATGAGTGCCCCGGTCGCCGGAACGGGCCTCATGAGCGCCCCGCCGGGCGCCGCGCCCAGAGCCGGCGCCACCAGCGCCGCGCCTGCGCCGGCCAGGATCGTCCGCCGGGTCGCGCGCATGGAAGAAGCCTCCCTTCCCGCCTGCTGCGAGAGTAGCGCCGGCGCCGGGACCGGCCAAGCGGCTGGCGGGGCCGGCGCCTTTCATGGCAGAGTGCGGGCGGTTCCGGAAACCCGAGGCGAAGGGGGCGACTGCCCATGGCGGTGCTCAGGATTTTCTCCTACCTGCCCAATCCGCGCGTCTGGAAAGCGACGATCGCCGCGCGGCTGCTCGGCGTCGAGGTCGAGGTCGTGGGCGACCGCCCGAAGGCGCTGCCGGGCTGGCTCTGGGACTTCGACGCGAGACCGCTCGAAGAGGCCGAGAAGACACCCGGCAACCCGCATGCGCGCGCGAGCAAGCGCGGCTTCGACGCCACCACGCTCTACAAGACCGACGCCTTTCTCGCCGCCCACCCCTTCGGCACCGTGCCGGCGGCCTTCGACCCGACGGGCGCGACCGGCGTGTTCGAATCGAACAGCATCCTGCGCGCCGTCGCCCGCGCGGCTGGCGGGCTCTATGGCGAGGGACCGTATGAAGCGGCGCGGATCGATAGCTTCCTCGATGCGGGGCTCATCTTCGCGCGCGAGGCGCAGGCCTATCTGCTGGCGCTCGTGCCGCGCAAGGCTTCGCAGGAGCTCTCGGACCGCATGCGCGAGGCCTACGCCTTCTACCTGGACGGCATCGACAATGCTGCGAGGCTCGGCGGCGAAGGCCTGGCGGGCCCGTTCTCGATCGCCGACATCGCCTTCGTCTGCGATTTCGCGCAATTCCGCCGCGAGGAGCGCATGGCCGACCGGCTGGCGGATTGCGGCCTTGAGCCTATCTACCGGCCCGGCGACCACCCGCATGCGCACGTCCATTTCGACCGCCTGCGCCGCCTGCCCGCCTTCGCCGCGGACCTCGGCGGCGGCTACGTGCTCGAAACGCAAGCGGAAGAAAGGAAAAGCGCATGAGCCGGCCGGTTGCGCTCGTCACCGGCGTCGGCCCCGACGGGGGCACGGGCGCCGAAATCGCGCGGCGCTTCGCGGACGGCGGCTACCTGACCGCCATGCTCGCCCGCGATGCCGAGCGGCTGGCCGCGCTGGAGGCGGATATCGAAAACGCCACCGCCTTCCCCTGCGATGTGGGCGACCTCGACGCGCTCTGCGCAACGGTTGCGGCTGTGCGCGAGCGGCTGGGCCCGCCGACGGTCGTGGTGCACAACGCGCTCAGGAGCACGCGCGGGCCGTTCCTGGAGCAGGACCCGGAGGAGCTCGAACGCAATTTCCGCGTGAACGCGACGGCGCTGCTGCATCTCGCGCGCGAGACGATTCCGGGCATGCTGGACGGAGGAGGCGGCGCGCTGCTGGTCACCGGCAACACCTCGGCGACACGCGGCAAGGCGCATTGGGGCTTCTTCGCCTCCACCAAGGCCGCGCAGCGTATCCTGGCGGAATCCATCGCGCGCGAGTTCGGGCCGCAGGGCATCCATGTCGCCTATTTCATCATCGACGCCACCATCGACACGCCGCGCACCCGTCCCTTCATCGCGCCGGATGCGCCGGACGAGTTCTTCGCCAGGCCCGTAGCCATCGCCGAGGAGATGTACCGCGTCGCCCACCAGGACCGCTCCGCCTGGTCCTTCCGCGTCGAGCTCCGCCCCTTCGGCGAGACCTGGTAAGCCTATGCGGCCCGGATGTCGGTCTGCAGGAAGTCCTCGCCCTTGAACAGCAGCGGCTCGCCGGTGACGCGTGCAAGCGCATAGGCGAAGCAATCGCCGAAATTCAGCGCTGCCGGATGGTTGCCCCTGCCGAAGCGCCGCCAGGCCTGCCGGACCGCTTCCATCTGCTCCACCGTCACCGGCACATGCTCGATCCCGGCGCGCGCCAGAACGATATCGAGTTCATGCCCGGCCGCCGCACCGCCGCGGCCCTCCACCACCATGCATGCCTCCAGAATGTTGGCGACCGACATGCGGCAATTCGGGGCGGTGAGCATCGCTTCCTCATAGCGCCCGGCATCGCTCTCTCTGTTCACAACCGCAATCAGGGCCGAACTGTCGACGATCACCTCGGC